>JAZDOX010000114.1:0-2183 GCA_043798215.1 Candidatus Omnitrophota bacterium
TGTTGCGAAATGCAACAAAAGTGTCATTGCGAGCGACCAAAGGGAGCGTGGCAATCTATTTCTCCGACGACAAGAAAAGATTGCTTCGTCACTTCGTTCCTCGCAAAGACACACAAATGGTATTTCGCAACAGTCCCATATTTTATCCCGCATTTTGCATTAGAAATCTTAGCGGGATTACCCCGACCCTGGTCAATCTGAAAGATTGACCAGGACTAGTCCTGAGAAATTCTGTGAATTTAGCAGGGCGAGCACGATTAAATCCATTCGGATTTAATCGGTCGGCTCTACAGGCAAATTTTGCTAATGCAAAATTTGGATTTATTGACTGCGTTGGACTTTTTAAGTATTTTGCGGGGTTAATCGGGAGGTTTGAGCGCGAATGAAGACAAAAGCGGTTTATCCGGGGACTTTCGACCCTGTTACTTACGGTCATATTGATTTAATCAAGCGCGCTTTGAGGATATTCGATACGGTTATAATCGCTGTTGCCCGAAACGCGGAAAAAAATCCGCTTTTTTCCGCTGAAGAACGCGTTCTAATGCTCAGGCAGGCGACTAAGGGAATGAAGGGCGTTGTTATTGAGGATTTTAACGGTTTAGTTGTGAAATATGTTAGAAGCAAAAAAACTTCTGTTATGATTCGCGGTCTTCGTATGCTATCGGATTTCGAGTATGAATTTCAAATGGCGCTTACCAACAGGAAGCTCGCGTCTGATATAGAGATGATATTTATGATGCCTTCCGAGTCATATTCTTACCTTTCTTCCAAGTTAATAAAGGAAGCTTTTGCCTTGGGCGCGGACGTAAGGGCTTTTGTTCCTGATTTTGTTCAAAAGGCGCTTGCCAAAAGGGGAAGATATCTTTGAGAGATTCCGCCGGAGCTAAAAAATGAAGATAAAGATAAACGATGTGCCTAAAGAAGGGCTGGAATTAAAGGAAACTCAAGAAGGCGGCGTCTTGGATTTAAAAAGAGACGATCTAAAGTTTATTTCGCCCATCTTGCTGTCGGCTTTTATAACAGTAGATAAAGATGATTTATACGCTCATGTTTGGGCAAGCGGAAGGCTTGAGATAATATGCGGACGTTGTCTTTCCGCCTACGAGCTTGATTTCAAGAAGGAGTTTGATTTTAGCTATGATGTCAAAGGCAAGAAAAGCTTGGACATTACGGATGATATAAGGCAGGAGATAATTTTAGAGTACCCTTTAAAGTCCTTATGTAAAACGGATTGCAAAGGCCTTTGTTCTGTGTGCGGAAAAAATTTAAACGAAGGCGACTGCGGCCATAAGCCGGATTCGCAAAAATGGGATAAACTTGAAGAATAACAAACCGGAACATAACGTTTTATTTAAATAAAAAGGATTATACTCGTGAACACCAGAAGCAAATTATTCAGGTTCTTGTCATTATTCTTAGCTTTTACATTATTATTTCAACAGATTCTCTTCGCGATTGACCCTTCGCCCATTCAAACCAATCAAAATAATCCAACATTTGTTCCTATAGATAGAGCGCAGGAATCGAAAGCCAGTCAACAAGCGCTCGTTGATAAGCTAAATGATTATATGAATTGGAAAGCCTCAAGCGTTTCCTCTGCCGCCCAAGACGACCAGCCCGCGAAATTTTCCGTTACTACCGCCGCTGGCGACATAATTACCTATAACGGCGACAAGATAGAGCGTGTTCAGCATAAAGACGGCGTTGTAATAGACAGGATAGAGCTTTCCGCGGAAGGCACTATATCAGATGCCGTAGTTACTTATCCCGATAAAACTATGCTTGTGATAGAGGAAGGAGCGGTAAAGGGGAGCTTGTCTTGTGACGGCGCGGCGACTAATTATGGTCAAAATGGCCTCATAGAATCACAGATTGCCAAAGACGGGGCCATATCTCTTTATGCCTATGAGTTTGGCGAAACAGGCAATATAACCAAGATTTTGATAACATCGGCTTCCTCAATCGCCGAGTATGATGAAAATTCCCGGCTTGAAAAAGTAATCAAACTTGACGGCTCGACAATTGATTATGAAGATGGGTTGATATCCTCAATAACAAATTCTTCCGGCGCAATATATCTCTTCGCGAAGACCGAACAAGACGGTCTTATCGAGGTCCGGCCTGTTACTTATACCGCAGGCGATGGTTTGAAGGTTGCCTTTGGCGATAACGCCGGAGTTGCC
>JAZDOX010000115.1:0-7803 GCA_043798215.1 Candidatus Omnitrophota bacterium
TTTAAAACTTGCGAGAAAGGAGAGATTGGCGTATTATTACGAGTGTAAGACAAAGGTAAGAGAGCAAAAATCAGGCACTCGGCTGGAAGTTGTATACAACTCCTTCGCATTTTGCTGAAAAAATCGAAAAAAAATTCCGGAATGAAGATGTAGTGGAAAAAATTAACGATGGAATTAGTGGCATTGATTATGCTAAAAAGATGAAAATTATTGAAAATTTAAATATTTATACGCCCGCCGCTATTAATATATTCTGGAAAGTAAATGATTTAAGAGTTGCTTTTGCTCATCATTATCCCGAAAATGACTCTAAGTATAAATATTTCAGAAAATCTGTTTTTGAACGTAGAACCGTTGAAAAGTTAATAGAAGACATGAGGTCAGTATTTAGCGAAGAACACACATTTATTAGGCAGTCGCGAGAGCTCAAAAATAAAAAATTTTAAATTGTCACCGCACCATAAGCCACTATACACTTTTCTGAAAATTTGATATAATTATTCAGCGTAATACTCTGATTAGGGTATTTTTTACAGGTTGAATCAAAGGTTGCAAAATGGGGCTGTAGCTCAGTTGGGAGAGCGCTTGAATCGCACTCAAGAGGCCGGGGGTTCGACCCCCCCCAGCTCCACCATCCTACGCCTTGACGTAGAAAAAAATATAGGCTTCGGATGGCAAGCCATCAAGTTTTTCACCCACCGAAGCTTATTGCTTTGTGTAATAAAAATTAAGCGTAGGTGGGCGGATGGTAAGCCCGCCTACGCCAGTGAAAGTGTAGGAGAAAGTTAGGCTTCGGCGGACAAGCCACTTTAGCAAATGGCGTGTAGCAAATAGTTAAGGAGTCGAACCAAGGGCGCTTGAGATATCTTTGGATAGGCTAATGGAAAGAGACGTTCGCCAACAGCCATAATTTAACTTGACATCGTACGCTTATTTGAGTACAATTGTACTCAAAATAGGATAAACCATGTTAGAGAGTCTGTATATTTCCAAGTCGAAAATCCGTCAGGAGTTACTCGCGCTCTTCTTCACTAATCCTCAAAAACGATATTATCTAAGGGAGATGGAGCGTATCCTTGGGTATTCTGCGGGAAGCATACGCAGAGAATTGCTAAAGTTTCAGAAGGACGGTCTTTTTAATACAGATAAAGTGGGCAACCTTCTCTATTACTCTCTCAACACAAAGCATCCTCTATTTAAAGAATTGAAGGCTATCGTTTCTAAGACCGTTGGAATAGAGGCGAGCCTGAGAAAAGAGCTGTCGGCCGTTCCGAATATTGAAATGGCTTTTATCTATGGATCATTCGCCGCGAACAAGGAAAAATCAGCCAGCGACATAGACCTCATGGTAATAGGAGACCCTAAACCCTCTCTTCTTAATGAAAAACTATCCACCCTGGAGCATAGATTAAAAAGAGAAATAAATCCAACAGTTTACTCGATGCGTGAATACAAGGCAAAAAGGAGAGACAAGAGTAGTTTCATCATAGACCTTTTAAAAAATCCCAAAATAATGGTAATAGGTAAAGTTGATGATTTATAGAGATTCCAAAGAAAATCTTTTTAAAGAGGCGCTGATAAAAAAATGCCCCATTGATAATAAAGCCATAGATGACCTCTTAAGACGCGCGTCCACAGATTTGAAAACGGCCAAGAGAAATATCGAGGCAGATGAAGAGTGCGCTTATAACTACGCTTATAACGGAATGCTGCGTTCAGGCCTTGCGCTTATGTTTAGCGAAGGATATAGGCCTGAGATAAAAGACAAACATCAAACAATCGTCAAATTTGCAAGTGCGGTCTTAGGAGAAGAGTTTAAGACTATTATCAATGATTATGATTTTATGAGGAAGAAGAGAAACAGGTTTATTTACGAGCCAAGCATTCCCTGCTCGATAAAAGAAGCCCGCGACGCAATCAATACAGCCGAAGAGTTTGTCAATCGGATCGTCGAGCTTATAAAAAAGGGAATATCTCTGTAAGGCATAAACGATTTGAATGTTCATGAAGAAATGTGACCGGATTAAAATTGATAGATGGATCACCATAAATTCGCCTAATATTTTAAACCGAGCGAAGTTAGGTCTAAAATATGCTTAAGAAAATGTCGATCCTTTTAATTTTCTTGCTCTTATTAGTGGCGCCGGTTTATTCCGATAGCGTTCAGGAACCGGTTGCCGCGGGTTCATTTTATCCTGCCGAATCTCTTATCCTCGCCGGTCAGATAGACAAGTATATAAAAGATGCTTCTCCGCAAAAGATAGACGGCAAAATATTCGCTTTAATCTCGCCGCATGCGGGTTTGATTTATTCCGGCCCGGTGGCCGCTTATGGCTATAAGGCGCTTCTCGGGCAAAAGATAGATACGGCGGTAATAATAGGCCCGAGTCATTATATCGTTTTTGACGGAGTCTCGGTTTTAGATAAAGATTATTATAAGACACCACTAGGTCTGGTTGCGATAGATTCGGAGTTTGCGAAGAAATTAGAGAAAGCCGAGAAGGATATAATATATTACCAGCCGCAGGCTTACAAGGAAGAACATTCTGTCGAGGTTCAAATTCCCTTTTTGCAAAGGACTTTTAAAGATTTTAAAGTAGCGCCTTTGATTATCGGCCGGCCGGATTATAAGACTTGCAAAGATTTGGCCAAGGTGCTGGCGCTTGCGATAAAGAGCTCGGACAAAAGAGTGATTGTAATCGCCAGCACCGATCTGTCGCATTATTACAGCTACAACGATGCCGTTATGAAGGATGAGGCAACTTTGTCCGAGCTTATCAGATTAGATCCTTTAAGATTTGCTGAAAGAGTTTCCGCCGGCGAATGCGAGCTTTGCGGTTGTGCGCCTGTTATCACCGTTTTATTGACGGCGAAAGAGCTTGGCGCTGATAAGATAAGAGTTCTGAAATATGCAAATTCCGGAGATACCGCGGGCAATAAAAGCAGAGTTGTCGGTTACGGAAGCGTGATTATTTACAGGGAGGAAGAGACGATGTTAAATGAGGAACAAAGAAATACGCTTCTGAAGATTGCGCGCCTAACCGTGGAAAATTATCTTAAGAACGGAAAGATTTCCGAATTTGAGGAGAATGATCCCGATTTGCTGAAGACACAAGGGGCTTTTGTCACATTGCGCAAGAATGATGAGCTGCGCGGGTGCATTGGAAACATAATAGGCCAACGGCCTCTTTATTTGACCGTGCGCGATATGGCCATTGAGGCGGCGGCCAGAGACCCAAGATTTCCGCCGGTTGATGTCAGCGAACTAAAAGACATTAAGATTGAGATATCGGTTCTTTCCGAGCCAAGGAAGGTCAATAGTATCAATGAGATAAAGATGGGCGTTCACGGCGTAATAGTAAAGCGCGGTTTGCGCAGCGGCGTGTTTTTACCCCAGGTTGCCGACGAGACCGGCTGGGGCAGAGACGAATTTCTCTCTAACTTATGCTCCCATAAAGCTGGTTTACCCGCCGACTCCTGGAAAGACAAAGATACCCAGCTTTATACTTTTACCGCGCAGGTATTCGAAGAGGGCGCGAAATGAGCCGATTTTACGTTCCGCCGGAGTTAGTCTCTAAAGACAGAATAAGTTTACGCGGCCGCGAAGCCCACCACGCTAAAGACGTGATGCGGCTTAAGGCGAAGGATGAGATAGTTGTTTTTGACGGGACGGGTAAAGAGTACGAGGGAATAATAGATGAAATTGGCAGGGATGAAATTGTAATAAAAATAAAGGTTATTATCGAGAAGAAGACTGGAAATTTCAGGCTGGCTTTGGCGCAGGCGATTCCAAAATTAAATAAGATGGATTTGATCGTTGAGAAGGCTACTGAGTTGGGCATTGAGCGCTTGATTCCGATTATTACCGAGCGGACAATAGCGCAGACCGAAGTTTCAAGGGCGCTCTTAAAATCAGAGCGTTGGAAGAAATTGTCTGTTGTTGCCGCCAAACAGTGCGGCAGGACGAGTCTTCCGGCGATAAATGATATAATGAAATTTAAGGATTCCCTCTCAATCGTAAAAGACTATGAATTGGCGGTTATTGCTTGTTTGCATAAGGAAGCTAAAAGATTGCGCGAAGCTCTGGAGAATAAAGTTGTCAAATCGGCTATCGTATTTATCGGGCCGGAAGGAGATTTTACCGAAGATGAGATTTTAATGGCGAGATCCTCGGGGGTTGTGCCGGTTCTGCTCGGCGAGGAGATCCTGCGTTCGGATACCGCCGCTGTCTCGCTTCTGGCCGTGCTTAATTACGCGTGGAGATGGTAATGTCTTTTAACAAGGATAGCCTGCTTATAGGAGAGATACTCGTAGATGAGGCAGTTATAACTTCTGATCAATTGGAGACTGGTCTTAGGGAGCAAAAAAAGACAGGAAAATTTATCTGCCAAACTCTGGTTGATCTTGGTTTTTCTGCGGAGGAAAAGATATTCACGACTCTCTCGAAACAGCTCAAAATTCCATACCTTAATATTAAAAGTATGGAGATTGACAGGTCTATTATCGAGAAGGTTCCAGCCAAGTTTACCAGTCATTACAGATTGATGCCAGTTTCGTTGAAGGATAAAATTTTGACGATTGTGGTTACGGATCCGCTTGATATTCACACCTTAGACGATATAGCGCTGCTGCTTGGTTATGAGATCCGCCCTGTCTTGGGGGGAGAAAGGGATATTCTCGATGCCGTCAAGAAATATTACGGCATAGGCGCGGATACAATGGAGCGCATTATGGCTGAATCTCCGCATTCCGGAGAATCAAAAGTGTCTCTCGGGTCGGCTCAGGATGTCGAGGAATTAGTCGAAGACGCCTCGATAATAAAATTTGTGAATCAAATTATTCAACAGGCATATCAAGACAGGGCGACAGATATTCATATTGAACCTTATGAAGATGAGATGAAAGTAAGGTATAGAATAGACGGGATTCTATATGATGCCGCTATTCCGCCCGCTATCAAACATTTTCAATCTGCAATCGTCTCAAGGATAAAGATAATGTCTAATCTTAATATTGCCGAACGAAGACTTCCGCAAGACGGCAGGATAAGGATTAAGGCCGGCGCCGACGATCTGGATTTGAGAGTTTCAATATTGCCCACACCCTACGGGGAGAGTGTCGTCATAAGGCTGCTTACGACAAGTTTGCTCTACAGTCTTGAGGATCTCGGGTTGTCGCAGTCGGACTTAAAGATTTTGGAGGAGATGATAAGAAGGCCGCATGGCATCATTTTTGTTAGTGGGCCCACCGGTTCAGGCAAGACCACCACTCTTTATGCTTGTTTATTAAAGATCAATAACAAAGAATTGAAGATACTCACAATCGAAGATCCGATAGAATATCGCTTGAAAGGAGTTACTCAAACGCAAGTGCATCCGAAGATCGGATTAACCTTCGCTAACGGGCTTCGCTCTATGTTAAGGCATGATCCCGATGTTATGATGGTCGGCGAGGTAAGAGACATTGAAACCGCCGAGATCACCATCAGAGTGGCTCTTACAGGGCATCTTGTTTTTTCCACTATTCATACCAACGATGCTGCTGGAGCCGTTACCCGTTTATTGGATATGGGAATTGAGCCGTATCTGGTGGCTTCCTCCGTAGAATGTTTAATAGCTCAGAGACTTGTTCGCAGAATATGCCCTGAATGCAAATATCCTGTTTATGGCAAGAAACAAGTCCTTTTGAAACTTGGCGCCGTGAATATCGCAGATGATGCGGTAGTTTACGAAGGAAAAGGATGCGAGGCCTGCAAATTTACCGGTTATCGCGGCAGGACAGGCATATATGAGTTCCTTGTTATGAACGAAAATGTCCGTGAGATGGTTTTAAGCCTCGCCTCGGCGGATCAAATCAGGAAGCGCGCTGTTAAATCGGGAATGAGAATTTTAAGACAAGATGGTGTAGATAAAGTTTTAAAGGGAATTACCACCATAACCGAGGTCTTGCGCGTTACCCCTGATGAAGAATTGCCGGCCGGATAGCAAAGCGCAGTTTTAAACCCGAATTTTACCTGTTTGTCCGGTAGGCAGGCAATAGAAATCCTATCGGGATTACCCCGACGAGCACAATTAAATCCGAATGGATTTAATTGGTCGGCCCTTCGGGCAAATTTTGCTAATGCAAAATTTGGGTTAAAGGAAACCGCAAATGCCTAATTTTTTCTACAAGGCCAAGAAGAATCCGCGAGAATTTATCGAGGGGCGCATAGAGGCGGAATCCGAGTATATCGCTGTTCAGAAGCTATTTCAGCTTGGATATTATCCTGTCAAGGTCGAGAAAGAAAAAAAAGCTTCTTTGGAGGGAAGATTTTATCCGGCTTTTTTAGGAAGGGGGCCGGGAATAAGGGATATGGCGGTTTTTACGAGTCAGCTTTCGGATCTCTTAGGCTCCGGCTTAACTTTGTTAAATGCCCTTAATGTCTTGTATGAGCAGACGGAAAACCGTTATTTGAAATCAATCATACAGGATATGACGGCGGTTATTAGAGACGGAGCTGCGTTATCCGCGGCGCTTTCCAAATACCCTAAAATCTTTCCCCGGATTTTTGTCAGTATGGTCCATTCAGGAGAAGTGGGGGGGGTTCTCGAGAATGTCTTGAGGCGTCTTTCGCAATTTTATGAAAAAGACGAGGAGGTTAAATCGAAGATACAGGCCGCTATGGCGTATCCCATTCTAGTCTTATCTGTCGGGGCTCTTACTATTTTTGTTCTTTTGTCTTTTGTTGTTCCTAAGATTGCCTCTATATTCGTTGAATTTGGTCAGGCATTGCCGCTTCCTACCGCAATCTTGATTAGCGTAAGCGATTTTTTTTCGAAGTTCTGGTGGCTGTTGCTGTCCTTTTTTATCATAGTCGCGTTTTTACTGAATAGAATTTACAACGCGAAAGAAGGCAAGGCGCGCATAGATGCGTTTATCTTGAATTTTCCCGGCATAGGCGAGTTTGTCAAAAAAATTGAGATTGGAAGATTAACCAAATCGCTTGCGACTTTGCTTGGAAACGGCGTTCCGATTTTACAAGCTATGGAGGTTGTTTCAGATACTGTAACAAACGAGGTTTTGAGACGGCAATTGTCCGTCTTCGCAGAACAGATACGCGCGGGCAGTTCGTTCTCGAACGCGATTAGGGCAAGCAAGTATTTTCCTGTTTTTGTGATTAATATGATCGCAGTCGGAGAAGAGGGCGGGCTTCTTGATGAATCCCTGCAGAAGATCGGAGATTCTTATGAGCGTGATACCGACAGATTGATAAAAATTATAATATCGCTCATTGAGCCTTTGATGATATTGGGATTGGGCGCGGTGGTGGCTTTTATAGTAGTCGCTATGCTGCTTCCGATATTTCAGATTAATTTAATGGTCAAGTAAAGGAGCGGCTTAATGAAAACTAGTACATTGTAAAATTAGTTCTTGGCAGTTTGTCATGCCCGAATGTTTTAATCGGGCATCCAGACACGCCCATTTCTGGATTCCCGCTAAAAGATTGCGGGAATGACAATTAGTGAAAACTAATTTTACAATGCACTAGTGTAGGGGACGGGCCTGCCCGTCCCGTTAATGAAATGTAGGGCGCGTTTACCCAGACTGTGTCATAATGTAGTGCATTGTAGCATAAATTTTATACTGTTCGAGCGAGGCCATTGGCCGAGTCGAGAACTATGGATATGGGACTGTTGCGAAATACCATTTGTGTGTCTTTGCGAGGAACGAAGTGACGAAGCAATCTTTTCTTGTCGTCGGAGAAATAGATTGCCACGCTCCCTTTGGTCGCTCGCAATGACACTTTTGTTGCATTTCGCAACA
>JAZDOX010000005.1:0-5750 GCA_043798215.1 Candidatus Omnitrophota bacterium
ATATTACGGGATGAATCTAAAGCATGGTATCAAAAACGCAATGCTCAACAAAAAAGTGTTGATTGGCAATTCACAACCAAAAATGCCAGGATCAAATTAAAACGTCTCTACCCACAGATTCAATGTGGTTGAGGTACTAGAGTAGACAGGGACAATAACCCAAAAAAGAGAAATTAAAGGATTTTAGCCCGAGAAGCGCGGTCAATCAAATTTTATAATTTCTTGACAATAAAACGGTTATGCCGTAAAATACATTTTGCGGAGAAATGGGAAGCAGGTTCTCGGAAATATCCCGTCTCTCCGATATTTAACCCGCCTTCGCGGAATTCCCCACCTGTAATGGTAGGGATGGATAGCGAATTGAATTCTGCTCGCCTCTCGGTGACGACCGAGGGAAGTTGTGAGCTTCGGCGAGGTTTTCTCTTCGACGAAACGGAAGAAAAGAATCCATGGGCGTGAGCCCGTGGAGTTTCAATTTTATAGGGAGAATGAGATGCTTCATCCTTTGGCGTATATACTTATAAGCGTTTTTGTGGTTAGCGTAGTCTCGCTTATTGGCATCTTTACCTTTTTATTCAAGAACAAGTCCCTGAATAAGATATTTTTTGTGCTGGTTAGTTTTGCCACAGGCTCGCTTTTGGGCGCGGCATTTCTTGATTTACTGCCTGAAGCGATGGAAGAAATTAGCTCAATGAAAGTCTCCGCCTGCGTGCTTTCGGGCATTATGCTTTTCTTTCTAATGGAAAAATTTTTATACTGGCATCACTGCCATAAAGGCGAATGCGATGTTCACCAGTTTGCCTATCTTAATTTGATAGGCGACGGGGCGCATAATTTTTTTGACGGCGTTATAATAACATCGGCTTTTTTGACCAGCCCTTCGATTGGATTTATAACGACCATAGCAATACTATTACATGAGATACCGCAGGAATTGGGAGATTTCGGGGTGCTTGTTTACGGAGGCTTTAGCAGGGCAAAGGCATTGGCGTGTAATTTCTTGACAGCTTTGACGGCGTTTCTCGGCGCCATTTTGGCGTATTTTTTTATGAGCAGGATTAAAGGGATTGCGCCGTTTGCGATAAGCGTGTCGGCGGGCGGTTTTATATATATCGCCTGCACCGATCTTATTCCCGAATTAAACAAGGAAAGACTCGCCTTTCGTTCACTTCTGCAGTTTATATTAATATCCCTTGGCATAGGAGTTATTCTGGCGGGAAAGCTTATATTCGAATAATTCCCTACTTGAATAAATCCCGTTAGAGAACAGAGTTCTCTAACGGTCTGCGCCGATGGTAGTATTAACTACCGTCAGCTTTATAAGGTAACGACCACCGACTAAAGTCGGTAGTTTTCTCTAATGGGATAAATAAAAATGATGAAACAGGAAAACATAAGAAATGTTGCTATAATTGCTCATGTTGACCATGGCAAGACAACTCTCGTCGACGCTATCTTGAGGCAGACGCACGTCCAACGCAACATCGAGGAGATGGGTGAGCGCATAATGGATTCTATGGATCTTGAGCGCGAGCGGGGCATAACCATTCGAGCCAAGAACGCCAGCGTTCCCTACAAAGGCGTCAAGATAAACATAGTTGATACTCCCGGCCACGCCGATTTCGGCGGCGAAGTCGAGAGGATATTAAGGATGGTTGACGGCGTCCTTATTTTGGTAGACGCCAAAGACGGCCCTATGCCGCAGACCCGTTTTGTCTTAAGGAAGGCTTTGGAGCTGGGACATAAGGCTATAGTCGTGATCAATAAAGTGGATTTGATCGACGCTCAGATTGACGAGGTGGTCAACCGCACTTTCGATCTCTTCGTTGAGTTAAGCGCCAGCGACAAACAGCTGGATTTTTCGATTATCTACGCCTCGGCCATAAATGGCACGGCCACTCTTGATATGAAGAATCCATCCGACAATATATTTCCTTTACTTGACACCATTATCGCTAAGATAGACCCGCCTACGGTAGATCCTAACGCGCCTTTACAGATACTTATCCTGGCTCTTTTGGGGGATTATTACAAAGGCAAGATGGGCATAGGAAAGATACTGGGGGGTTCTTTGGTTAAAGGGGCTCCCGCTGTTTTATTCCGCAAAGACAAGAGCGTGATTAATTCAAAGATAACGGCTATTTTAACTTATGAAGGGCTTGAGCGCGTCGAGCGCGACAGCGCGATAGCCGGAGAGATAGTGGCAGTGGCGGGTTTTGATGATATTGGCATCGGCGACACGATTACCGATCCCAATGATCCGCGGCCGCTTGAGCCTCCCACCATCGAGGAGCCGACTGTCCAGATGACTTTTGGGGTAAATACAGGCCCTTTTGCCGGACGCGAAGGCAAATATGTGACATCCCGTATGATACGCGACAGGCTTTTTAAGGAGACCGAGACCAATGTTTCTCTTCGTGTGAGCGAGACGGAGGCTTCGGACACTTTTCTTGTTTCCGGAAGGGGAGAGCTTCACCTTGCCATTGTTATAGAGCAGATGCGCCGCGAAGGATTCGAGTTGCAGGTCTCGCAGCCCGAGGTTATATACCACGAGAAAGAAGGCGTAAAACTTGAGCCTTTTGAGTTTTTGACTATCGAGATACCGGCTGAATACCAGGGAGCGGTCATAGAAGAGATTGGCCGTCGGAAGGGAAAGTTAAAGCATGTTTCCCAGAGCGCTACAGGCGCGCTTCATCTGGAATATCAGGTATCGACCCGCGGAATAATAGGCCTTAAGGGCGCCTTAATGACCAAGACGCGCGGGACCGCGATAATAAACCATGTCTTTGACGAGTATAAGCCGGCTGAGAAAGAGAGCTTTAATGTGGCTCCGCGCGGTTCTCTTGTTTCTATGGAAACAGGGCCCTCGACCTCCTATGCTTTAAGCAACGCGCAGTTGCGCGGCGACTTATTTATCGGGCCCAATACCGATGTTTACGAGGGGATGATTGTCGGCGAGAACGCGCGCGGCGATGATCTTGATCTAAGCCCCTGTAAAGCCAAGAAGCTTACCAATGTCAGGTCCGCGACTTCCGATATCGCGGTGGTCCTGACCCCTCCGCGAGATATGAGTCTCGAGCTTGCCATAGAGTATATCGGATCCGACGAGTTTGTGGAGGTTACTCCGAAGAGCATACGTTTGCGCAAGAAGATACTCGACTCGCTGGCGCGCAAACGTTCCAAGAGAGGTAGATGAGCGGCCGCTTTAAACCCCGCGCCCAGCAAGATAAAATGTATTACGTATAAAGCGGAATCAGACGCAAGAAAAATGGAAATAAGGATAAAGAATTCCGGTCAGGCAATCGGCGCGCTTAAAACAAGAATCAAGGAATTATTAAAATGAATTACTGTGTGAGGGGTTTAATTCGTCCGCCTAAGGCGGACTCATTAAAGGAGGAAGATATGGTGAGTTTTTCCTTTGATATAGTCTCGGAGATAGATTTGCAGGAGGCCGACAACGCCGTTAACCAGGCGAAGAAAGAGTTGTCGCAGAGATACGATTTTAAGAACAGTAAGTCTTCGATAGAATACAACCGCGATGAGAAGAAGATAACTCTTATAGCTGACGATGACTTCAAATTGCGTTCGTTAAGGGATATTCTTGACACAAAGATGGTCAAGCGCAATATCTCGCTCAAGGCCCTTAAGTATAATGAGCCGCAGAAGGCCTTCGAGGGGACTTTCCGCCAGATTATCGAATTAACCTGCGGGATCCCGAGAGAGGACGCCAAAGAGCTATCCAAGATAATGAAATCTTTTAACCCGAAGATTCAGACACAGATAGAAGGCGAAAAGATAAAGGTCTCTTCTTCTAAGAAAGACGACTTGCAGGCGGTTATCACGCACTTGAGGAGCATTGACTTTCCCGTGGCGCTTCAATTTTGCAACTACAGGTAGTCTCCAAAAATTTCTTGACAACTTTGCAAATTTTATAGTAAGATTAACTCCAATGCAAGAATTAACACTCCTTAAAGATATTATCTCAGATATCTGGCAAAAGTATGGCCCCTTTGCCGCACTATCTATCTTAGGCATAATTTGGTATGATTATTCGATAAAATCGCTATATTCAAAGATAATAAAAGCAAAAGACGACGAAATAGAACGTCTCGTAGAGGAGCGAAATAAGCTTCAGGACGTCATTATAAAAAAGAGATTAACCTCGGAGATGAAAAAATGACTCTATCTGACATAACGCTATTGGTAGCGATCTATGCCTTGCTTTTCGTTTCATATCTTTCGATCAGAGCCTCGGCAGAGAAAAAGTGCCTTCTCGACTCAAACAGGTACAAACTTTTTAAGATTCGGGACAAATTGATTTATCTCGTTGCTACTGAAAAGCTAAAAGAAGAAGAATTTTTATTTAAATATTTCTATGACACTACAAATTACCTCGTGAATCAAACCGAGAAGTTTACCCTTAAAACGTTAGTAAAAGCTATCAGAGAATACGATAAAGAACATGCGTTGCTGGCGGAAAAGACTTTAATCAGAATCAAGGAAGAGCTTTTGCGGAAAAATAAAGAAGTTGATGAAGCGGTTGACTGCTTCTTTTCAACCCTGTTGGAAATTTTTATAGAGAACAGCATACTATTGCGATTTATTACGAAGAATAATGTTTTTAAGCAAGTTGGCAGATTTCTTTACAGGCTTTACAGGATAGTAAGTAACACAAAAACGGTTATCTTTGAAAAACAAGCCTGGGATGAGTATAAAAATTTGCAAGATGCCAGAACGATGCTGGCCGCTTCTTAAGGAAATCACCGGTTCTTTTTCGCCACAATAATAATGACATTTACTCCCCGTCTGATTGTCGAAAGGCTTCGGACGGGGTTATTAAATTATATGCCTAAAATATGCCTAACGATGTGTTAAATATTACAAAGTTTAACAAAGGGTTACAATGTTTTACAAAGCGCTATTTACGACGGAAATTCTTAAAATTATCATAAGTCATTGATATTGCGCCCGTAGCTCAATTGGATAGAGCGTCAGTCTACGGAACTGAATGTTGGCCGTTCAATCCGGCCCGGGCGCGCCATCCTACGCCTTAGCATAGAAAATAAATATAGGCTTTGGATGGTAAACCGATAGGCTTTTCATCAACCGAAGCTTGCTGCTTTGAGTAACAAAATTTAAGCGTAGGCGGACGGATGGCGGGCCATTCTGCTATTTACTTATGAGCAAAATAGATGAAATTTATATGTCCGAGGCTTTTAAAGAGGCTGCCAAGGCCTTTGAGCTTGACGAGGTTCCGGTAGGGGTGGTTATAGTTTATGAAGGCAGGATAATAGCCCGCGCCCATAATCAGATCGTTATGCTTAAGGACCCTACGGCGCATGCCGAGATGATAGCGATAACACAGGCCGCCTCTTATCTTAAGTCCGAGAGGCTCTTGGATTGCAGTGTGTATTCTACAATTGAGCCGTGCTCGATGTGCGCGGGAGCTCTTGTGCTGGCGCGCGTAAAACGTCTTGTTTATGGCGCGAAGGACCCTAAGACCGGCGCCTGCGGTTCGGTCGTGAATATCGCAGAGAACAAAAATCTGAATCACAGGATAAAGGTTACGGGCGGCGTCCTGGATAAGGATTGCGGTTCTTTATTATCGGAGTTTTTCAGGAAGAAGAGGAAGAAGATTTTCTCTTCTAAGGAAAGGGAAATTTTTCCCTTGCGTAAACGCTTGTAAATCTCTTCGAGATTTACTGCGCACGCTTCGGGACGAATTTTCCGCAACATAATAGCGAAGAAAA
>JAZDOX010000010.1:0-34637 GCA_043798215.1 Candidatus Omnitrophota bacterium
ATTGGGCCGATATGTTGTGCTCGATAAATCGAGCAACTACATTATGTCCCAGTCTGCTGATCGGGGAATCCAGACATGTTAATCCGTGTCTGGATCGTCTGGTCAAGCCAGACGATGACAATGTAAGATTAAATCTCATAAAAATAAATTTTGCGCGATGGTTTAAGACACAAAAAAATTGTGCTACAATATGAATTCAAACCGCGGGAAAAAAAATGAACTCTACAGCTTGGTCAGGATATGGGGGCTCGTCTCCTTTATCCCGGTAGTCTTGGCGGCGGGACCCATCGCAGGATATTTTCTCGGAGAGCAGGTTGAAAAGAAGGTGGGATTCGCTCCTTATGTGTCGCTTTTTTGCGTCGCGATAGGATTTGTGGCGGCGGCA
Organism: Candidatus Omnitrophota bacterium; assembly: GCA_043798215.1. Lineage (GTDB taxonomy): Bacteria > Omnitrophota > Gorgyraeia > Pluralincolimonadales > Pluralincolimonadaceae > JAZDOX01. The sequence continues at coordinate 386 of JAZDOX010000010.1, forward strand.
ATGGAAGTCATTAAAATAGTAAAAGTTATATACAAGGCTGATAAGCAATCTTGAAAAAAATCTCAAACGTAGCTCAACAGGAATTGCCGAATCTGGTAACAATTTTGGCAAAACAATTAGAAAATACCTCTTTTGCCCATTTCTTGCATATTTGGGAAAACGTGATATTTTCCCTGATCATTGTCTTCATAATTTCTCTCATCGCCTATCTGGCTTCCAGAAAAAGCGCGTTGATACCCGGCAGACTGCAAGCTTTTGTCGAGATTGTCATCGGCGGACTCGATGATTTTGTGTGCGGCATACTTGGCCCCAAAGGAAAAAAATACACCCCTTTCATCGGAACGCTTTTTATATACATAGTCTCTATGAATTTGTTCAGCATCATACCTTTTATGAAATCATCAACCTCAAGTCTCTCGACAACCGCCGCGCTGGCGATATGCGTCTTTTTCTACGTGCAATATACCGCGATTAAAGAGATGGGCATACTTGGATACCTCGATCATCTTATGGGCAACCCAAAAGGAATAATTGCTTTTAGCGTTCTCATTCCCTTGCTCTTATTTTTTATACACATCATAACCGAGCTGATAAGGCCTCTTAGTTTAACACTGCGTCTGGGAAGCAATATTTTAGCTGAAGACACGCTGCTTACGGTAGCGGCTAATTTTGGAATTATCGGAATTCCGCTGGTTTTATTCAGTATGATGTTAATGATATTATCCGGGCTGATTCAGGCTATCGTCTTTAGCCTCTTGAGCACGGTATATTTTGCGCTCGCGATGCCGCATGAAGAGTAATCGCGTAACTTAACCACATATCCCGTAAACCCCGTTAGAGAATGTGATTCTCTAACGGGGTAAAACCGGGAATATAACAAAGGAGGCAACAAAATGGACTACAAAGTAGCATTATCTATCTTTCTGCCGCTCGGCGTTGCAGTAACGGCATTCGGTTCCGCGCTGGGACTGGGAAAAGCTGTCGCCTCAGCTATGGAAGCAACGGCAAGACAACCGGAAGCCTCAATGAAAATTCTTATAAATATGATAGCCGGCTGCGCCCTTATAGAGGCTTTGACGATTTACGCTCTAGTATTCGGATTCTCCCTTATGGGGAAAATATAAGCTGCTAATATGGAACTATTAAAGCTCTTTAGCGCAAACGAGGTGATAGCGCAAATTATAGGATTTTTGCTCCTGCTTTTTATATTGAGGGCCTTCGCGTGGAAAAAAATGTTAAAACTCATCGATGACAGACGCGAAAGGATAGCTTCTGAATTCAAAAAAATAGAAGCCTCTCAAAAGGAGATAACAAAACTTCAATTAAGATACGAGCAAAAACTAAGCGAGATAGAGGAGACTTCAAGGGTAAAAATCCAGGAAGCCATGGCCCAAGGAAAACAATTTTCCGAAGAGATACGCGAAAAAGCCCAGCAGGAGACGCGGCTTATGTTTGAAAAATCAAGGGAAAATATCGCCTCCGAGCTATCCAAAGCCAAAGAAGAACTAAAACAAACGGTGATTGATTTGACGATCGGCGCGACCGAGAAGATAATGAAAGAAAGATTCGCGAAGGAAGAGGATAGAAAGATGATCTCGGCTTTTCTTGAGGACCTTGAAAAAATAAAATGAGGGACGTGGTCGCGGCAAAAAGATACGCCGAGGCTTTTTTCGCTTTCGCGAAAGAAACTATCGGCTCCGAGAAAAGTTTTGAGGAATTGGGGTCTTTAACGCGCGTTATGGCCGCCGAAGAAGAATTTAAAAAATTCCTCGAAAATACCGAAATTCCCGATTCCGATAAATTCGACGTGATAGAAAAAGTCTTTGGGGAAGACCTCTCGAGAGAGATAAAAGAATTCTTAAAATTGCTGATAAATAAAAAGCGCGTCACGGAAATAGACTACATCGCTGATTACGTGAAAATTTTATACTATCGCGAAAGAAAAGTGGAGAAGGTTTTTTTGAGCGCCGCGCGGCCTCTCGAAGAAAATATAATAAGTGAGATAAAAACCCGATTAGAAAATAAATTTCAAAAGAAATTGGAGTTAGAGGTGGCCATTGAGCCGGATCTTATTGCCGGAATACGGGCAAAAATAGGAAATATGGTAATAGACGGGTCGGTTAAGAGAAAGCTTCAAGAACTTAAAGAAAATCTTATGGAAACCAGGATAAACTAAAATGGCGTTGAGACCGGAAGAAGTAACTTCTATAATAAAGAAAGAGTTGGAGAAATTTGAGTTCAAATTAAAGATGGAATCGGTGGGCACTGTCCTGCAGGTTGGAGACGGCATAGCGCGCGTCTACGGCATGGATGATGTCATGGCCGGAGAATTAGTCGAGATGCCCGGAAATGTTATGGGAATGGCGCTCAATCTCGAGGAAGATAACGTTGGGGTGGTAATATTCGGTTCGGATGAGAATATAAAAGACGGCGATACTGTAAAAAGAACTGGAAAGATAGCGCAGGTCCCTGTCGGAAAAGCTCTTCTTGGGCGCGTAGTCGACGCCTTAGGCAATCCCATTGACGATAAAGGGCCCGTAGCAACGGACAAATACCGGCCTATGGAAAGCCGCGCTCCAAACGTCCTGCACCGCCAGCCCGTAAAAGAACCTCTGCAGACAGGGATCAAGGCTATTGATTCGATGATCCCAATTGGCCGCGGCCAGCGGGAATTGATAATATCCGACCGTCAGACCGGCAAAACAGCTATCGCCGTAGACACGATCATAAATCAGAAAAATAAAGGCGTCTACTGCGTATATGTCGCGATTGGGCAAAAAATGTCTAACATCGTCGGCATAGCCGAGACGCTTGAAAAATACGGCGCTATGGGATACACGACCATCGTCAGCGCCTCTGCCGAAACTCCCGCCCCGTTGCAATATCTGGCGCCTTACGCCGGATGCGCCATAGGAGAAGAATTTTTATACAATGGGGAACACGCGCTTATAATATACGACGACCTATCAAAGCACGCTCAAGCCTATAGACAGTTATCCCTGCTTTTAAGACGGCCTCCCGGAAGAGAAGCCTATCCGGGAGATATATTTTACCTTCACTCACGGCTGCTTGAGCGCGCCGCTAAGCTTTCCGATTCACTGGGAGGCGGTTCACTCACCGCGCTTCCGATAATCGAAACGCAAGCCGGAGACCTGACAAGCTATATACCAACCAATGTCATATCAATAACCGACGGCCAGATATATCTGGAAACCGACCTTTTCTACGCCGGAGTTCGTCCTGCCATAAATGTCGGCCTCTCCGTATCGCGGGTCGGCGGAAAAGCGCAAACCAAAGCAATGAAGCAGGTTGCCGGGCAGCTAAGGCTCGACCTCGCGCAATACCGCGAATTAGCGGCCTTTGCCCAATTCGGATCAGAGTTGGATAAGGCCACGCAAGCGCAGTTGACCCGCGGCGAAAGAATGGTGGAGATACTAAAACAAAAACAATACTCCCCCTTGCCCATCTCAAAACAGGTAATGCTTATATACGCAGGCGCTCATGGGTTTCTTGACGATCTGCATATCGACTGGCTTAAAAATTTTGAGTCGGAGTTTTATGCCTTTATGAGCAAAACATATCCCGATATAGAGCACGAGCTGGAAACCAAGAAAGAGATTGGCCCCGCGCTCACTCAAAAAATGGATAAGGCTATAATGGCTTTCAAGAAAAATTTTGTGGGACCGCTTACAAAAAATGATTCTATCACTTAGGCAGATAAAAAGAAGGATCCGCAGCGTTGAGAGCACAAAAAAGATAACGCGGGCCATGCAAATGATCTCAACCGTAAAACTAAGGCACAGCGAAAACGCCTTATACGCGGGGAGGCCTTATTTCATCAAGCTGGACTCCATATTAAAGAAATTACTTGATAACGCCGCGGAGACGGCAAATCCCCTGTTGGAGGAAAGGGCTGAAAAGAAAAAATTTACACTATGTCTTATAGCCTCGGACGGCGGCCTCTGCAGCGTCTATAATGACGCCGTTATACGCATAGCGGAAAATTTCATAGATAAATGCGGCAAAGAGAACGTTCATTTGATAAGCGTCGGAAGAAAAGGCTTTACATATTTTAAGAAAAAGGGGGTTAAGATACCTCACGCTTACATCGGATTAAACGGACGCTGTTCCGGCGATGTGGCTGACGAGATCGGAAGAATCCTCATAAACGCTTTTCTCTCAAAAGAAGCCGATGAAGTTTATGTGGCTCACACGCATTTCGACGCCACATTAAGATACAAGCCTAAATTGCAAAAATTCTTAAACCTTCGGGGAGCCAAAGAAACGGCTAAGCTGGACTATATCCTTGAGCCTGATATGAAAAAACTCCTTGAAGAACTTATTCCGCGTTATCTGTTGACAAAAATTAGGCTTCTGCTCCTTGACGCGTTCACATCGGAACATTCGCAGCGAATGGTGGCTATGAAAACCGCCACTGACAACGCTATGGAATTAATAGACACGTTAACTTTATTTAGAAATAAGGTCCGCCAGACCTCGATCACGAAAGAAGTGCTCGAGGTATCTTCGGCTGTAGAAGCATTGAAAGGATAATAAAATGGCATACGGTGAAATTGTGCAGGTTATAGGGGCAAGCGTCGATATAAAATTCCCGGAGAATCAAATTCCAAAGATACTAAACGCCGTGAAGATCGAGGATGTTTCCGGTAAAATCAACTTGATTCTGGAGGTGGCGCAGCATGTCGGCAACAATACCGCGCGCTGCATCGCTCTCGCCTCGACAGACGGCCTTGTCCGCGGAATGAAAGTTGTTGATTTGGGCCAGCCCATAATGGTACCTGTGGGAGAGCAAACATTAGGCAGGATGTTCGATATCCTCGGAAACCCAATAGATGAAAAAGGGCCCATCGCCTACCCGGGGAAAAAATATCCCATACACAGGCCTCCGCCCTCTTTCGGAGAACAGCTTTCGGTATCGTCAATGCTTGAGACAGGCTTAAAAGTTATAGACCTTATGGCGCCATATCCAAAAGGCGGAAAAATCGGCCTCTTTGGAGGAGCCGGCGTGGGCAAAACTGTCATTGTGATGGAACTCATAAGAACTATCGCTACCGAACACGGCGGCGTATCCGTGTTCGCCGGCGTGGGCGAACGAACCAGAGAAGGAAACGATTTATGGCTTGAGTTAAATGAGTCAGGCGTTATAAATAAAACAGCTCTTGTCTTCGGGCAGATGAACGAGCCGCCCGGCGCGAGGCTTCGCGTCGGCCTGTCCGCGCTTACGATGGCGGAGTACTTCCGCGACGAAAAAGGAATGGATGTCCTGCTGTTCATAGATAATATCTTCAGGTTTGTGCAAGCCGGTTCTGAGGTTTCCACTATGCTTGGAAGAATGCCCTCCGCTGTCGGTTATCAGCCGAATCTGGGAACAGAGATGGCCGATTTGCAGGAAAGAATCACTTCCACAAAACGCGGTTCCATAACATCCGTGCAAGCGGTATATGTTCCGGCCGACGACTTGACCGACCCCGCGCCGGCAACAACATTTTCGCATCTTGACGCCACAACCGTTCTCTCAAGACAAATAGTCGAGTTGGGAATATATCCGGCTGTCGACCCTCTCGATTCAAATTCAAGGATAATGGACCCGCGAATCCTTGGAGAAGAACACTATAATACGGCGAGAAACGTGCAAAAAATTCTCCAAAGATACAAGGATTTGCAGGATATAATAGCAATATTGGGAATAGACGAGTTGTCCGACGACGATAAATTGCTTGTCTCGCGCGCCAGAAAAATACAGAAATTCTTCTCGCAGCCATTTTTTGTCGCAGAGGCTTTTACGGGACTCAAGGGCAAATATGTGAAACTTCAGGATACGATCAAGGGTTTTAAGATGATAATAAACGGCAAAGCCGACGATTTACCCGAGCAGGCATTTTTTATGGTCGGGACGATTGAAGAGGCTTTTGAGAAAGCAGAAAAAATAAGAAAAGAGAGCGCTTAGCCTCATATGAGCAACGACAATGACAGGGTATTGCGTGTAAGTATCGTCACTCCTTTTAAGATCGCCTATGAAGGACAGGTATCTTCGTTAATCGTTCCGGGAGAACTGGGGTATCTCGGCGTACTGGTAAACCATGCGCCTCTAATTGCCGATCTTGTCCCCGGCAAGATCATTGTCAGGGACACATCTAACAGAACAAGTATCTTTCATTCTGCGGGCAAGGGGATTATCGAAGTGCTTGAAAATAACGTAAATATTTTAGTCGATTCTATCGAATCATCCATTTAAGCTGCGCCACCAGCAACAGATGCGCAAGAAGCAAGGTTGGGATACTGACAATAGCGCCCACCTTTAACCATTCTATAAAGCCGACGCGGCCCAACTTCCGGCGTTCCAATATACCGATAGCCACGATATTAGCTGTACTTCCTATAATTGTAAGGTTGCCTAAAAACGTGCTGCCGAAAAGTACGGACCACCATAAAGGAAGTGTCGGTATTCCCAATTGGCCAATATCCTCAACTATAGGTATAAAGGTTGCGACCGCCAACACATTATCCATAACCGACGTCATCGCGCCCGACACCCAGATGCATATAGACATCAATAGCGGCAGATTGTCTCCCGAAGCTTTTAATATCTTCTCGGCTAAAACATCCGTGATCCCCTGATACTTAAGGGTCCCGACTGAAGCGAAAAGAAACAGAAAGAAACTGAGCGTCCACCAGTCAACTCGTTTCTCCACCAAAGAGCGAGCATCCTCTCCGCTTAAAAGCAGCGCCGTGCCTGCGCCCATAAGCGCCGTTCCAAGCAGCATCGTATTCTTTGTCAACCCGAATAAATGTTCGATATAAGAATGAAAAACCAGCCCCAACACCACGCATAAAAATAGAGCGGCCGAAACAAAGACTCCTTTTTTTGTAGAGGTGTCTTCAGCAATTACCTCTTTGATTACCTCTGGCCCTTTACCGGAAAGCATCGCCTGATGCAGCTGGTTAATCGCTTTTGAAAAATACAAAAAACAGATGGGAATTGTGATCGATAACGCGGCGATAGAAATAGGAGCGGCCCACCGCAAAAAATCCATGAATCCCAATCCGCTTCTCATAGCTATAATCACACCCACAGGATTGCCGACCACTGTCGCGCTTGAGCCTATATTAGTCGCAAAGACAATCATAATAATAAAAGGAACGGGGTTTAGCTTGTACCGGGTAACTATGCTGAGCATCGCGGCTAACATAAATAAGATAGAGGTGACCTCATCGACAAGCGCGGCAAATACAAAAGAAGCTACGAGCATTGCGAGCACCAATTTCCTGCCGTTTAAGCCGACCATTAGGATCAACTTATCGACAAGGTGCTCGAAGAACTCCCTTTCTTCGAGAAATCCAACGACAATCATCATTCCAATAAGAAAAAGTATGATGTCTATGCCTGCAAATTCTATGACATGGGGCACATCTATCAATCTCAAAGCCAAAAGGCCGCCAACCCCCAAGAAGGCAAAGGCAAGCCGGTAACGCCAGAAAAAAATTGCGCCGAACAGAATCGAAAAAAATCCGGCAACAACCATAATCTGTTTGGGAGTCAACCCAAGAAATGATGACGCCGCAACCGTCGCTATGACGCTTACAAAATATGCTATGAAATTACTCATATCCACTTTCCCTGCAAGTTTAAGATAAAAGATTATAACAATTTCTTAGTTTCAAGTCAATCCGCTGAAACTAGGCATACGATTGATATCATAACGTCATAATAAAAACCATAGTAACACTTTGCTTTATCCGTCATAAATATACTACATCTTCGGGATGATACAGCGAAAGGAACAAAAGCATGTAGTCCCTTAAGTGCCGCGTTATCAAGAAATTATTCTTTATATGTTCCCGGCCGCTTTCGCCTAATCTACGCGCGTAATCCGGGCTGTTCAAAAGCTGCTTGACGGCAAAACTCGCCCCTTCTATCGAATGGCAAAGCAGGCCTGAATATTTATGGGTTATTTGCAAAGGAATGCCGCCGACGTGGGACGCAACCACCGGTTTTGCCTTCCATAAAGCTTCCGCGACAGTAAGACCGAATCCTTCCTTTATTGATTTTTGCAGTATGACTGTCGATGCCCGTTGCAAGGCATTTATCTCTATGTCGTTCTGCGGAAGCAGCAAAATGTGGATATCGGCGTCATCCTTGGCGGCCTCTTTTACTTCCAACAGCACTTCCATGCCTTCAGGGTCGTCTGAGGCGCCGCCTCCTGCTAAGATGAGGCGGCAATCCGAATATCTCTTTACCTGCTTGTAAACCTCTATTACTCCTAACGGGTCTTTTAACCGGTCGAAACGCGAGATCTGAGTAATGACCGGCTTATCCTTCGGGATCCCGTATTTTATCAATACGGAATCTATCACTTCCTGAGGCAACTCTTTGTTCTTGTCGCTCAACGGATCTATCGACGGGGAAATCAAAAATTGCCTTATAGGTAACTTCTCTGAAAATGCCGGCGCGGAAAATACGGCCGCATCATAAGCATCGATAAAACCTCTTAGAAATTCCCATATTTTTTGATTGGGTTCGGATACATCGATATGGCAGCTCCAAACCCATTTATTCTCCTTTTTCTTTTTTATTAAAGCGACCGGCTGAGGATCATGTATAAAAACGACGTCGCCGTAAATATTTATTTCTTCGATATTGCTGCGGCTTGTATCAAGAAATGTATCAAAATCTTTCTGAGATATCTCGGCCGGCATGCCGTGCAAGGCATTGTGGAATTTTTTTGTCACATCGAAAAACTGCTCTCCCCCCTTTATCAGGTCCCAACGCGCGTCAACGCCAAGTTCCTTTAACAGGGGGACGATCCTGTGCAAAATCTCAGCGACCCCGCCTCCGACAGATGTAGAATTTATGTTCTGTATTACCTTCCCCTTTAACCTTTCGGCAAGAAGCCTCAGATCGTCAATAATGGGCTGTCCTACGATCGGAATATATTCTTCTATCCTTGCCATATCAATCAGGGATCCTTCTTTTGACTATTTTGATCACTTTATTCCTCAACCCCTCAAGGGTAAAGGTATAGGGGTCAAGTTTGGAGATCTCTTTGGCAAGCTTCTCGTCTCCGACAGATGTCCCTATCCAATTCGAAAAATCATTCGTATTCTTCTCGAGCCTTAACCGCGCCTCAAAGATGTGATAATAAATAGAGTCTACGGTTATCCTGCTCAAAATATCTATGAAATCCTTCAGGTCGTACGCGACATAATTAGTCGGCAATATAAAACTTACCGATTTTATAAAATTAAACTCCTCTCCTTCTCTCGAAAATCTGACTTTAGCTAACGGATTTTTATCTAAATACTCTGCGATAGTTGCGGCGATTTTTTCCCTGAGGCTGCGGATAGTCGTAAACTGGATGATGTCGATACTGGCCAATCTTTCCCCGAGTTCGTCTTCGCCGAGGACCTCCGTCACCCAGTAAGCAAAATCATTAGGCGGTTCGGGTGATAGGCGCTGATGCTGCTGCAGGAATCTATGGGTATGATGGTATATGCAGGAGCCGTTGACTTCCTTTATGAGTTCCAGCAATTGTCCCAGCGTAGAAGCCCGTAAACCAGTAAGTTCCGAAAGATGCAGCCTCGTGTAGAAAATAAAGGGTCCTTTGGCTTTTATCAATTCTGACATATTTTTATGCCTTCTGTAATTCTAAAATCCTTGCCAGCAATTCCATGACCTCCCGGGTACTCTTGAGATAATATCGCGCCCTGGTTTTTTTGGGCTTGCCCACAAAAATAGTCAACCCTTTATCTCTCAAGGCGGCAAAAGCGTCTTCGTCAGTTATATCATCGCCTATGTAAACGGGGAATACAGCATTGTCTTTTGAGGCGAATTCCTGACGCGCTAAAAGCCACAGGACGCTTTTCCCTTTATCCCATTGAATAGGCGGCCTTATCTCGAGTATCTTCTTTCCGGAGTTTATCTTTATTTTATTCTTGACCAGATGGATTATGATAGTTTCATGAAAGACGGCCTTGACTAAAGGGATGCGTTCCTTCGGCACTAAACGATAATGCAGACTCAGGGTATATCCCTTGTCTTCCAAAAAAATGCCTTTAATCGAAATAAGTCTTTTATTTAAATCATACTTTATTTTCTGAAGGAGCTCTTTGAACCCAGACGGCACGATGCTTTTGAACTTAAGTTTTGGTCCCTCTATCTCCAGCCCATGATTTCCTACATAGACGATACCCTCCTCGCCTACGATATTCTTAATATCCTTAAGCGCTCTGCCGCTGACAATGGCTAATTTGCATCTCGGACTTTTTAATAACCTTGATAACAATCCTCTGGCCCGATTAGAGATAGGCGCTTTATCCGGACTGCTTGAGATTGGGGTCAATGTTCCGTCATAATCTAAAAAAAGATAGATGAATTTATCCTTTAGAATCTCCCTTAATTTATCCCGGTCGGAAAACAGATAAACCATCAGCCCTTCTTCAACGCCGTCAGCTCGGTAATGATATTTCCAGCCCAACGGTATATGTTATTTTCCATGACTACTTTGCGCATGTTTTCCATGCGCCTCTTTCTTTCCTCAACAGGCATCTCCACCGCGGATTTGATGGCGTCGGCAAATTCCTCTATAGAATAGGGGTTTATCTGGACCGCATCCGTCAGTTCCCTCGCGGCTCCGGTAAAGCGGCTCAGGATCAGAACGCCATCAAGTTTTTTATTCGAGATAACATATTCCTTCGCCACCAGATTCATCCCGTCATGCAAAGCGCTTACCACGCAAATATTTGCCAGGGCGTAATACGGCTTGACCTCCTCCGGAGAAAAATGTTTCTTCAGATATATGATGGGCTTCCAGTTGCCGTCGGAATGCTTCCAATTGACTTTCTCCACCGCTTCCTCTATCTCTCCCATCAGGTCATGATAACGCTTTATATGGATCCTGCTTGGGGCCGCCAATTGGATAAGGACGAATTTGCCTCTATATTGAGGGTACTTCTCCAAAAACCTGTCTACGGCATAGATCCTTTCCATCAGTCCCTTGGTATAGTCAATCCTTTCTACCCCAACGGCCACTATCTTGCCATTCAATTCAAATTCTTTTGACAATTCCTCTATCTCGGTTGAGCGCCGTTCGATGCCCTCTGCCATATAACTATCTACGCTTATAGGAAAAGCGCGCACAAAAGTTTCTTTGCCCGCGCGCACGATGCTAAACTTTTCCGTGTCAACGCGGGATTCCAAAAACCTGTTGGCGGTATCAAGAAAATTATTACAATGGAACTGCACATGGAAGCCGATAAGATCGCTATCCAACATCCCGTCCAATATCTCTTTCTGATAGGGGCAGGTAGCGAATATCTCGGGATTCGGCCAAGGTATATGCCAAAATAGCGCTATGGTCGCGTTAGGCTGTTTCTCTTTTATCATCTTCGGAAGAAGCGTAAAATGATAATCCTGGATGAATACAAAGGGATTTTTCGCGGGCAATTCTTCCAGGATCGCATCGGCAAATTTCTGGTTTACCTTCTTGTACATCTGCCAGTCAGACTCACGAAAGATGGGCCGGGTATGAGTAATATGGCAGAGCGGCCATAGTCCCTCATTTGAAAAACCATAATAATACCCCTCTTCTTCGCTTTTCGACAACCAGACCCGCTTGAGGATATAATGGTTGTCATCGGGCGGGACCGCTAATTTATTCTTGGAATTCACGAATCTTCTGTCCGCATTTCCGCTTCCGTGAGCGATCCATGTCCCGCCACAAGCTCTTAGTATAGGGTCTATGGCGGTAACGACACCGCTTGCCGGCTTTATGCATCGGGCATTGCCGGTCGCATCCTCGATGACGTGCATATACGGCTCCCTGTTCGAGATCACATATAGAGCATTCTCCCCCATTTTAGCGAGGACGAGATCCTTGAGTTTTGCTTCCGTCCACAGCTCTCCTTTTTGCAGGCGGACCTGCGCCTCATCAGAGATTGTCTTACGCGCGATCCTCAAGCTTAAAGCTATTTGTTCGACTTCACTGGCTAATTTTCCAAATACGCCTTTTTCTTTCGCGATCGGATGTTGTTTATCCGTCTCGCCTTTTTGAAAAAGATGGAACCACTCGGTAAGCTGGAGAACGGGCAGGATAAATATCCGCCTCTGCAACAAGACCATTATCAATGCAATAGATATGACCAGAATTACCAGAGCAATGCTTATATGCCTCCATAACTCGGTCAGCGTATTAAAGACATATGAGGTATCGTAAACAACCTCTACCATGCCTAAGACGTTTTTTTCGTCATCCATAACAGGAAGGACATAACTATATACGGAATATTCCTTGAATTTCTCGAGCGCCCCTCGCGGATTTTTTGTGTTCAAGACTTCCTTAAGGTATGACCTCTCTTTTTTGCTCCAGCCCGAGATGCGTTCTGTGACAGATAATGCATTGCCGTCCTTGTCATAAATAACACACCCCTGTAATCTTTCTCTTTTTTGGAAACTCTCGACCAAACGGTTAGCCAATCTTAAATCATTGTTGGTCAAAATATACCGGACTGATAATTCTGCGCTTTCGGCGACGGTCCTCGCCTTCCTTTGAAGGTCATCCATCAATCTGCTTTCTTCAAAATTGACCTGCGCTATGCCGAATATCGTAAAGATCAGGGCAACGATAATAAGGATCGGCAAAATAAATAATAATATTCGTCTCATATTAACGGGATCCTTCCTGTTCATAATTTATCGCCCTGATGGGATAGGGTATGATTATCCCTTCTTTCCGGTATCTCTCATGAAGTCTTTTTACAAACTCGTGTTTGATCAAATACTGGTCGACAAATTCCTTTGCCCTTAAAATTACCGAAAAATTGACGCTGAAATCGCCAAAGGTGTGATACCTGATAAACGGCTCAAAATCCGGTAGTCCTCCCGGGACTTCTTTCATTACCTCTTTGGCTACTTCGCATGTAACCTTCTCCACTTTGGCCAAGTCGCTGTTATAATGAACGCCGAGATTGACCAAGACCGCCATTTCCTTATCGGGAAGATAATAATTGGTGATGATCGCCTGGGTTAATTTTGCGTTGGGGACCAATACGATGTTGTTCGGCAGCATCCTTATTTTTGTGGTCCGCCAGTTTATATCTGTCACGTAACCTTCTTGATTGGATTCTAATTTTATATAATCGCCGATCCTGACCTGCCTTGCGACAACAACATGGAATCCGGCAAAAAGATTTGATAGCGTGTCCTGAAGGGCCAGAGCAACGGCTAATCCACCCACGCCTAAAGTGGCGAGGATGGGGGTTATCGATATGCCAAGGCTGTTCAGGATTATAAGAAGGCCTATTGTAAATATGACGATGCGGCTTATGTTTTGGGTAAGCGAAGTCACGGGTAAGGCGGTTTCAATCTTAGTGGAGTAGGCCCTTATAAATTTCGTGGATATATTCGACAAGACTAAGGTCGCTGAAATAACGCCCAGAACAAGCAATGCCTTTCCGGATGCAGCCACCCATTCTTCCGGCAGATATGAAACCTCGAGACCGAAATATATTCCGAGCATCAAGCACCAAATTATAAAAGGGCCCTTTACTGCGGCGATCACTATGTCGTCGACATCGGTCTTCGTCCTGCCGGCCCAATGGGAAAGCCGACCGAATAAAGCGTTCCTTAAGATGTATCCAAAAATCACGGTCGTCAAAAATACCGCGACAGGTATCATAAATACCTGTAATTTTTGAACTGACAATTCAACCATACTGCCGCACCCCCATAAAATAAAAAAACCGCCTCCATCTCCTAAGAGATGGCGGCCCGACCATCTAGCAATCCTCCGGAAAAATAAATTATTATTTTCCGAACCCTTTATATACTCTCTTCGAAAAAGAGTATATCTTATACATTATAAATTTGCAAGAAAAAACTCTTTAACTACAAGCGGTTTCATAACCCTTTTTCTGTCATGTGAGGGAGGCCACAGGCCAACCGAAAAATCTCTACTCCGTCTTGGATTCTTCCCCTTCGCCTTCGGCTCAAGGGTCAGAATGACGCTCAATGGGGACTTATGAAACCAGCTCTACCCACTATCGGGCATCGATTGCGTCCGCTTGTTTGCGTAAGCGGCGCGCTAACATTTTCCAAGCCTCCATCGCCCACAAAGGAAGTGAAGATATCGCGATAACCAGACACCAATCAAATAAACTTAACATCTCGGTCTTAAAGACCTTCTGTAAAAAAGGCGCGCTAACCACAGAAATCTGGAGAGCGAATGAAACCAAAACCGCTAAAATAAGCTTTTTATTCGTGAATACGCCTATCTTAAATAACGATTCCCTCATATTGCGGCAATTAAAAGAATGAAACAACTGACTGCACGAAAGCACTATAAACGCCGCGGTCCTGGCGCGCGCTATGCCTTCTTTTTCCACAAATAGAATAAAAATAAACGCCGATAAACTGCATAGAGCGATAAAAGATCCCTGGGCCAACATCAAAAACGCCGTCTTAGCTGTGACTACGGATTCGTGAGGTTTGCGCGGAGGATGCCGCATAATATCGGGATCAACGGAGTCAACCCCTAAAGCAAGGGCAGGCAAGCTGTCTGTAACAAGATTCACCCACAAGATATGTATCGGAAGCAACGGAGGCGGAAATCCTACTAAAGACGATATAAACATAACTAATATCTCGCCGGCGTTGCAAGACAAAAGATAGTGGATAAACTTCTTTATATTGCCATAAATTCCCCTTCCCTCTTCAACAGCCGAAACTATCGAGGCAAAATTATCGTCTGTAACCACCATATCGGAGACCTCTTTGGTTACATCCGTGCCGGTAATGCCCATAGCAACGCCTATATCCGCCTCTTTGACAGCCGGGGCATCGTTAATTCCGTCTCCGGTCATAGCCACAATATCTCCGCGTCTGCGCCAGGCGCGCACAACTCTTAATTTATGCGCGGGGGAAACACGGGCATACACCGCGACTCTCTCCACCTCTTTAAAAAACTCATTGTCGTCAAGTTTATCTAATTCTTCTCCGCTCAATGCCAAAGAATCGGCGCCAAATAAACCGAGTTCGCGCGCTATGGCAACCGCTGTATTTTTATGATCGCCGGTTATCATAACAGTCTTTATTCCGGCGGCCTTGCATTCATAGATTGCTTGTTTTGCTTCTTCGCGAGGCGGGTCTATCATCGCGATCAATCCTAAAAAGGTGAGCTCTGTCTCAACGCTATTAGCGTCGTATCTATCCGGCCTTGCGTTTAAATTCCGGTAAGCTAACGCCAATACGCGCATAGCCTGACTCGCTAATTTATTATTCATTTCCCGTATCTCGGCTCTATTAGCCTCCGTTAGCGCTCCGACCCCACCTTCTTTTTTTTCTACACTGACACACCTTTCCAAGAGAACATCCGGAGCTCCTTTCGCGAAAGCAATAGCCTGATCCGCGCGGCCGCGGATAACAGTCATCAATTTCCGCTCGGAATCAAATGGAATCTCGTCAATGAACGGGGACTCCTTCTCAAGAGGTTCTTTCCATATTCCGGCTTTGGCGGCGGCCGTCAAGAGAGCCGCTTCCGTTGGATCGCCGATTATCTTGTAACCTGCCTTATCTTCAATAAGCTGAGCGCCGTTGCACAAAACCGCGCAACGCATTATATTCCGCAATTCGAGATGATCTGCCAGATTAACTTTCTCCCTATCAATCAGGAATTCACCATTGGGCGTATATCCAACTCCGCTTACGGTAAATAAATTACCGCCGGCAAAAACCTTTTGCGCCGTCATTTCGTTTTTGGTTAAAGTGCCGGTCTTGTCCGAACATATAACGGTCGCGCATCCAAGAGTCTCAACCGAAGGAAGCTTGCGAATAAGCGCGTGGCGCGCAACCATACGATGAACGCCCAAAGCCAAAGCAATAGTAACTACCGCCGGCAGCCCTTCAGGTATAGCCGCGACCGCCAAACTTACAGCTGTCAAAAACACATCTATAACCTTTCCGCCGCGCAGCCATCCCAGTAAAAATACTAACCCCACTAAAACAAAACACAGATACACAATCCACTTTCCAAATTCCTCCAGCTTCTTCTGCAAGGGCGTTCTCTCATGCTGAATTCCTTGCACCATTCCGGCGATTTTGCCCAATTCCGTCCGCATACCGGAGCCAACAATCAAAGCCCTTGCTTTCCCTGAAGCTACTGAAGTGCCCATATAAACCATATTTCCCCTATCGGCAAGCGGGATTTCTTTCTCTTCCAACGCAATAATAGTCTTGACCACAGGTGTCGATTCTCCCGTTAAACTTGCTTCCTGAACGGTAAAATTAGAAGTCGCCCAAACAAGACGGCTGTCAGCCGGAACACTGTCTCCGGCCTCGAGTTCGATTATATCGCCAACCACTAATTCCAATGATGGAATAGCGTTATGCTGACGATCGCGGATCACTTTTGAGACAGGGCTGGCCAGCTTATTTAAAGCAGAGAGGGCTTTCTCGGAACGATACTCCTGAATAAAACCCAATGCGGCATTAACTATGACGATGGCAATAATGGCGAGCGCGTCTATCCACTCCTGCAGAAATCCGGATACCAATGCCGCGCCTATAAGAATCCAGATTATAAGATCCTTGAACTGTCCCAGAAAAATATCCAGCGGACTCACGCCCTTCTTTTCCTGCAGTTGATTAGGGCCTGATTCTAATAAACGTTTCTTTGCCTCGACCTGAGAAAGGCCGGATTCAAGATTAGTATTTAACGCGCTTGCGGCTTCTTCTACTGATAAATTATAAAATTTTTCTTCGTCCATCATAGTCTATACTCCCCTTATCATATGTACCCAAATTAACCATGCGTCGGCAAAACTGTGGAGGGCTGGAGTGAAATGTTTAGAAACATATTTTCTCTACGACCATTTCAAATAAAGCCTTTTGTGCGAAAAAGCACAATCCCTTAGATAAAGGTTGATCAGATTCTGATACGGCATTCCAACCTTATCGGAAAGCTCTTTGAAATATGCCACAGTATTCTTGTCCAGCCGGATAGTGACAGGCTGTTTCAAATACTTAATATACGGGTTGCGACAACCGCGCATCTTTGAAAATTCATAGTTTGCTCTCATCTTATCTCCTCCAATATTCGTTTTCTTCATTTTTTTCGGCTTTTCTCGCTGATATTATCCTTATCATGGCGTCATTCTTCCTATAGCAATGGCAAACAACCAAGACTCTTGTTTTTACACTCATGCCAAGCATTATAAATCTGTCTTCATCTTTGGAATGATCCGGGTCATAATACTGAATAGCGCGCTCATCATAAAATACGCTCTGCGCTTCTTCGAATGAAACGCCATGCTTTTTCTTGTTTTGTCTGCTCTTATCCTCATCCCACTCGAATTTAATCATATTCATACATATAATATACGTATAAATATTATGCTTGTCAAGTATTATTTATGACTGTTCTGATCGATATTTTATAGCAGGAAAATATACCAATTTCTATTTCTAATGTTTGAACTCAGACTCCACGTTTAGTTTGCGTCGGCAAAACTGTGGGAGGCGGGGAGTGAATTGTTATGGTTTTATTACATCGAATCTATCCTGTAGGGTTCAGGCCTGCCTGAACCGTTACTTTATAATTCATAGGATTATTTTCGTCAGTACCCCATGTTAAGGGATTATTTACAATATATTCACGAATATCATTTAACGATTTATCATTACGAATGACGTGGTCGTAAAATGATTTTTGCCATTTGAAGGCAATATTATTTATTTGATTGATTTGTTTTGTGACGGCGGACTTATACGAACCGATAACAACGGATAAATTATTATTTTCGTTAACGGAACGGGCAGGCCCGTTCCCTACAGGACATTCTATTACGATTATTCCATGAATATGGTTTGGCATAACAACAAACGCGTCTAATTGTATGTTCTTGTGGTGATTTGGTAAATTTAACCAGGAATTTTTTGCAATCTCCCCATAAACATTTAATGTTATATCGTTTATTTCGATCTTACCAAAAATTTCTTCGTGACTATGGGTGCAAACCGTCACGTAGTAAAAACCATTTGTTGAATAGTCATATTTTGTTAATCTGACTTTTTTGCGTTGTGGATAGTTATTCATTTCTTTAACATAACATCCGAAATGAGCGGTTTTTGGAGCGGCGAAGCCGCGGAAAAAATCCGCTCTATTGAGTCGTTATGCATTTATATAATATTTTTTCAAATCATCGGGTTTTATACTAAAAATACTACATAAGTCCTGTAAATGTTTTTCATTTATCGTGTTAAAAAATAGATGTGGCCTTTGCCTATTAAGATTAAACCAAATGTATAAGTGAATGTTCATTTTTTCTTTTCTAATTCGGCCTTCACTAAAATTTTTGTATATAGGTTCGTTTTTACCTGTATCTGTTATGCCATTTCCAGTTATTGTATCTCGCAAGTCAGTAAAATTATAAAATTCATCATCATTATGATTAATAAAAGCAAGCACATTTGGATAATTCCCGTTTAAATTCACAGCATTGAATTGTTTCATCGCCTCATGTATATCATCAGTTAATTTGTTAAATATAGGGTCATCGCCTCCGCATAAAATTGCATTTACAGCTTTGACTTCACAGAAAAATTTCAAGTCTTTATTTTTATAAACCTTATAATCGGGAGTTTTCCCTTGGCGCATTTCTTCTTTTGAAAAACGGATGCAACAAAGACCCATATTTTTCAGGTAATTTGCTACTTTATTTTCTTCGTTTTTATTACGCATAACATATAATATACGAATTCGTAATTTATGGGTTTTTGTCCCAATGTAGGGGCGCGGTTTCCGCACCCAATTACATTGCCGTTTATATTTTACTCAGGGCGAGGCAACCTCGCCCCTACGGTATTTATAATTCTTGACCGGACGACGACATTTTAATCCGTGATTGGATTCCATCCCCGCGAAGGCGGGGATCGAGTCACCTGTCCGCCTCAGGCGGGGAGAACAAGCCCTGCATCAACGGAACGGGCAGGCCCGTTCCCTACAGGACATTCTATTACGATTATTCTATGGATATGGTTTGGCATAATAACAAACGCGTTATGAAACCAGCTTAAAATAAAAGCTATATTTCCCCATTACTCCCTGCTGCCCGGCTTAATAACCGGAATGCCGGATTTACAAAGCAGGCAGTCTTGCGGGTCGTAGGTCTTTACGCTCAATTTGGCAAGCGATTTGAATGGAACTCCGAACTTTACCTTTCCTCCGGACCTGTCTATTATAGCTCCCACCCCGACCACTTTAGCGCCAAAAGATTTGACGAGATCAACAACTTCTTTTGCCGAACCGCCGGTTGTCGTTACATCTTCGACGACTAAAACCCTGTCTTTCTTACTCACGTTAAATCCCCGCCTTAAAGTCATCCTTCCTTCTTCGCGCTCCGCGAAGACGCCTCTTGCCTTCAAGGCGCGTGCAACCTCATACGCGGCTGTAATTCCGCCTATCGCCGGCCCGATCACCACATCTATTTTTTTATTCTTAAATTTTCCTGCCAATTCAGCGCACAACTTGGCGGCAATATTAGGATAAGCTAACACAAGCGCGCATTGAAGATAATACTCGCTGTGCAAGCCGCTTGAGAGTTTAAAATGACCTTTAAGATACGCTCCATAATCCGAAAAAATTCTGATTACCTCTTCTTGTTTCAATTTCCCATCTCCTCTATTATTTCCGTGGCAGCCTTTAAGGGGTCGCTTGCTTCGATAATGGGTCGCCCAACAACAATATAATCCGCGCCCGCCTCCACTGCTTTTCGCGGCGTCATAATCCTTTTCTGATCATCATTGTTGTTACCCATCGCCCAACAGGGCCTTATGCCCGGAGTAACTATAATAAAATCGCTGCCCAGCTTTTGCCGAATCATCGCGGTCTCCTGTGACGAAGCTACGACCCCGTCTAAACCGGAATTTTTGGCCATATCCGCCAGATTTAAAACTTCTTCTCCGAGATTTCGTTGTAACCCAACCTCATTTATCGCCGTCTGATCCATACTCGTTAATATTGTCACGCCCAATACCATAGGCCTCAACGGCTTATCGGCCACCGCCTCGGCGACGCGTTTCATCATCTCCGAACCGCCAAGAGTGTGCACATTAATCATAAAAACGCCCAGTTTCATCGCTGAGGTTACGGCATGAGCAACGGTATTCGGAATATCATGAAACTTCAAATCCAAGAATACCCTCCCACCCCTTTGCTGGACTAATTTTACCGCCTCCGGCCCATACAGACTAAAGAGCCCTAATCCTATCTTAAAAATTTTTACCTTAATTATAAGCCTGTTTATAAGACCTTCTGCTTCGATAAGCGAAGGCACATCCAAAGCGACTATAAGTTTTTTGCTTTCGTTTAAATTGCCAGGCATCCTATCAACTCCTTTAGATTTTTTATCTTCTTTTCGCTCATATATTCCTCTATCCCTCTGATAATTTTCATCGTCGCGGCGGGATCAACAAAATTAGCCGTGCCTATTTGAACAGCGCTCGCCCCCGCTATCATAAATTCAAGGGCATCTTTATAATCCATTATGCCGCCGATGCCTATCACCGGAATCCCGACCTTCTTAAATACTTCCCACACCATTCGAACAGCTATAGGTTTTACCGCGGGGCCGCTAAGCCCGCCCACTACATTGCCCAATAACGGTCTTCTTGTATCAATATCTATTGCCATAGCCGTAAAAGTATTTATCAACGAAACGGCATCGGCGCCTGCCTCCTCGGCCGCTTTGGCGATACTGGCGATATCTTTAACATTCGGGGATAATTTCACAATGAGGGTATTTGAGGTCTTCTTTCTTGCGGCGCTCACCACCTCAAAAGTGGAATTCTCCTCTCTGGAAAACTCAAGACCTCCTTTTGCATTAGGACAGGAGACATTCATCTCGATGGCATTTACGCCATCGGCAGAATCAAGTCTCTCGGAAAGCTCGGCGTATTCTTCAAGACTATGTCCGGCGATTGATACCACAACAGCGCATTTTATTTTTCTTAAAAATGGCAGTTTATTCTCAAGAAACAGTTGTATCCCGTCATTTTGCAAACCTATGGAATTAATGATACCCGAGGGTGTCTCAGTTATCCTCGGTGGAGGGTTTCCCTCTCTTGGATTAAGGGTCACGGATTTCGTCACAATCGCGCCTAATTTATTCAAATTCACCAAATCTCTGAATTCCTCGCCTGAACCGAATGTCCCGGAAGCGGCCATAATTGGATTCTTTAATTCAAGTTTGCCTATATCTGTTTTTAAATCCGGCTTCATCGCCATATAATCTCTCTTATATTAAATACCGGCCCATCCTTACATATCAATTTATTGCCACCCTTGGTCTTTATAGCGCAGCCCAAACAGGCTCCGACTCCGCAGGCGATATTCTCCTCCAAGGAAACATAACATTCCAAATCTCGTTCCTCAACTATGCGATACAGCGTTTTATACATCGCTTCTGGACCGCAGGCATAAATAGTCCATAGTCGATAGTCCATCGTCGATAGTAAATTCTCTAACAAACCTGTAGCCGAGCCTTTAAAACTTTGCGAGCCGTCATCGGTTGCGAGAAAAGTCTTTATCCCCAACCGCTTAAGATCTCTCTCGCATAAAAGCGTTTCTTTGTTTCTCGCGCCGATTATCGCGTAAATTTTATTTTGCCTTTTCTTTGCCAAAACTTCGGCTAACGCGACTAATGGCGCCACTCCTATGCCGCCGCATATCAAAATAAAATCTTTACGCTTTTCCATAACCTTAAACCCATTTCCAATCGGCCCCAAGATGTCTATCCTTTCTCCAGATCTCATATTTGACAATATGGCCGTGCCTTTCCCAACTACTTCATATAAAATTTGGAATCCGTTCCTGCTTATTTTATGAAAACAAAACGGCCTCCTCAATAAAGGAGAGGAAGTCGCCGCGCATCTTAGCGTTATAAACTGCCCGGGCTTCGCTTTTCCAGCTATCGCCGGCGCGTTTATTTCCATCAAAAAATAGTTCGGTTTTATTTCTCTGTTCGAGATTATCCCAGCTGTAACTTGTTTGATCATTCCCGCTCCGTTAAATAGTTACTACTGAAAAACCCTATATTTGTCATCCTGAGCCCCGAAACATCGGGGTGAAGGATCTCATTTTTAGATTCTTCGTCCTCCGACGTAACGTCGGAGTCCTCAGAATGACGCATGTATCAATAGTGGACTTTTTTAGCGCCAACTAAATAATTAAATCATACAATTTAATCGCCATTTTGTAAAAAACCGGCGGAAAAAAAGAGAGCGCTTTAAGGACCATAACCCTGAAATTAAATCTTAACGGCGCTATTGCCGGATGCGTAAAATATCTGCGCGCGGGCAGCGGATTACCTTTGTTCATATACTGTATTCCAACCCGCTCGCAAGCTAACGCAACGGCGCGCTTTAAATCCGCTTCTTTATGCGGCAAAAGCCCCTGCCTATCGTACATTCGCTTAAGAATATCAGAATGTGTTTGAATATAATTTTCGAGTTTTGAGTAATGAAAACCGTCGGATCTCCTGCGATAATACATTAGAGACTCGTCTATTGCGTATACAGAACATCTTTCCGCTATGCGGCAAAAAAATTCCCAATCTTCGGATATCTCTAATGACTCATCGAAAAATCCTACTTTATCGATCGCGGCGCGGCGCACGACATTGGCCGACATCAATTCAAAGACATAGCCTTTCAAATGATATCGATTAACCTCCTTGCCCTGCGGCAAGCCGTTCTTGAAACCAAAATAAAACGAATTCGGTTTTTTCACGGGTTTACCGTCAATAATATAACGGCCGTCCGAATACACCCAGTCCGCGTCTTTACTCTTTGAAAAGACCTCTACGGCTCTTTCTATGAATCGCGGCGTCCATATGTCATCGGAATCCAGAAAGGCGATAAGCTCTCCTTTCGCCTGCCTTATACCCATATTGCGAGCCGCTGCCGGCCCTAAACGTTTCGAGGAACGCACAATCCTAACCGGATACTTGAGATTATCCGGTATGGCGGAGTTTGGCGCGATCTCCGAATTATCGTCTATAACAACCATCTCGATTGATGGATACGTCTGCGATAAATAAGACGCCAACGCTTCAGGAAAATATTTAACATCATTGTAAAAAGGCGCTATAACCGAAACCAAAGGAGATTCACTCATAACGCCATAGCCCTGCCCTGAAACACCGCTCTAAGCGCGAGCATTCCCATATAAAAAGGGTTGTATCTAACCGACGGCGGTATAAAACAACCGTGAAAACAATCGCATTTCTCCACGGCCAAATCTTTAATTTCTTTTTTCATCTTGGCGGCCTTTAACGCCTTAGAGAGATCGTAATCGAAATCCTTCACATTAACTGCCGATGAGCGCAGCTCACAAACCGAAACATCGCCGTTAGGATAAATAACCGATATTTTTCGACCCGCCACACAACGAACCGGCCAGCGTTTCCCATCAAAAAAATTGTCTACGGCAATCTCCAAATTGTTAATAGAAAAGGCCGCTATAGCTTTGTTCAGCAAACGACTGGAATATATATTCTTCGAGGCGCCACGGTTTTTTTTGATGTAGTAACTAATATTTTCTTTCAGAAAACACTTTAACTTATCGCGCGAAATGCGCGAGGATAAATCATCTGAATTCGTTCGTCGAACAAGCTCAAACCAATGATAATCCGGGTCTATCTCATTTCGCGTGAAATCCCGTATTGAAGCGAGCAAATCCACGTTATCGGCCGTGATAACCGTTACTATTTGAAAACGAAGCTTTGGGTAGATTTTCCTTAAAACCGTTATTTCGCGCGCGGTCTCAACGGTCCTGGAAAAGCCTCCGGGAAAACCGCGCTGCCTGTCATGTAAATCATAAAGGCCATCTAAAGAAAGCGCGAGAGTCAAATTTAAATCCGGACATTTCTCGAGGATTTCACGCGCGGCGCGGATTATTTTTTCCGTATCAAATCCGTTGGTTGGAATTGAGGCCACTTTAACCCCGCACTTCGACACATACTCGACGATAATCTCGGGCAAATCATCCCTTAAAAAAGGTTCGCCGCCGGAGATCAATAACCCTTTTATTTTACCAACCGTCTTTATGACACGAAATATCTCTTCTTTTGAGAGGTCTCCCTTTTTGTTGATCTCGCTCAAAAAAAAGCAATGGCCGCATCTCGCGTTACACTTATAAGTCACGAAATGCACTAAGCTGTCGAGACCGGAAGGCCTGAACCATTTCATTATCTCGTCGAATAAAAAACTTATTTCCCGCATAATTCTCCATTATTAAAATTTGCACAAGTAATAAGAATGTTAAAAAGCTGTCATTGCGAGAAGGGCGAAGCCCGACGAAGCCTGCCTTGTCGGCAGGCAGGCAATCTCTGCTTTTAGATTGCTTCGCTTCGCTCGCAATGACAAAACTCCTCCCATTGCTTATGCAAAGCTCGATAAATCGCGCCAAATTCCAAAATCGCTATTTCGCAGACAAGGAATTATGCCATTGTCTAAGCGGCACAACGTCCAAAGAATGCTTTTTAAGGGCCTCGATACCCTTCACGGATGCCGCGGCGGCGGGTATAGTCGTAAGGCATGGAATGCCAATGCTAACCGCCAAAGACCTTATCTTGATCTCGTCCTGCCTTGGCTTCTTGCCGGAAGGAGTATTGATTATCAACTTTATCCTTCCTTCCTTTAAATAATCGAGTATATTGGGGGTCCCTTCGCTTATTCGCTGGATAGAAGCGGTTTCAATTCCTTCGCCGCTTAATTTAACCGCCGTGCCCTTGGTGGCAATTAAATTAAAGCCCAGCTGCTTTAGGCTTCTGGCAATAGGCACAATTTGCGGCTTATGCGCGTCTTTGACGCTCAAAAAGACCGTCCCTTCCGTAGGAAGGGCGCTGTTAGCGGCCATCTGCGATTTAGCAAAAGCCCGCCCAAAATCAATGTCTATCCCCATAACCTCGCCGGTGGATCTCATCTCGGGACCCAATATTATATCTATTCCCGGAAACTTGACAAAAGGCAAAACCGATTCCTTTATGGATATGTACTTAGGTATTATCTCTTTGGTAAATCCTAAATCCTTCAATTTCTCTCCAGCCATAACTTTAGCCGCGAGTTTCGCCAGAGGAACGCCTATCGCTTTGCTGATATAAGGGATTGTTCTTGAGGCCCTGGGGTTAACTTCCAATATATAAACCTCGCCGTTCTTGACGGCATATTGCACATTCATCAAACCTATGACGTTTAATTCTTTCGCGAGGACGCGAGTGGCGGCTCTTATCTCATCTATAACTTTCCCGCTCAGCGTATGAGGCGGCAAAACCATAGCGGCATCGCCCGAATGAACACCCGCCTCTTCTATGTGCTCCATTATCCCGCCCACAACGAATGTCTCGCCGTCGCCTATCATATCTACATCAACTTCGATAGCATCCTCAAGAAATTTATCAATAAGAACTGGAGATTCCGGCGAAGCTTTTACGGCATGTCTCATATAATATTCGAGGGATTCGTCATCATAAACTATCTCCATAGCGCGGCCGCCTAAGACATAAGACGGCCGGACAAGAATAGGATAGCCTATTCTGCCGGCGGCTCTCTTAGCCCCTTCAACATCTATGGCGATCCCATTGACAGGCTGCCTTAAATTAAGCCTTTCGACCAAAACCTTGAATTTCTCCCTGTTCTCGGCTATATCGATAGCTTCGGGAGTGGTGCCTATTATCTTAAGCCCGGCTTTCTTTAGCGCAACAGCAAGGTTTAAAGGCGTCTGCCCGCCAAACTGAACTATAACGCCATCCGGATTTTCTTTATCCGTTATATTAAGGACATCCTCAACCGTCAAAGGCTCAAAATATAACTTATCGGAAGTGTCGTAATCAGTCGATACGGTCTCGGGGTTCGAGTTGACCATTATCGTCTCGTATCCGATCTCCTTCAAGGCAAAAGCGGCGTGAACACAGCAATAGTCAAACTCTATTCCCTGGCCTATCCTATTCGGCCCACCGCCAAGAATCATTATCTTCTTCTTTCCCGATAGCCTTATCTCGTCTTCTTCTTCGTAGGTAGAGTAAAAATACGGGGTATGGGCCTCAAATTCCGCCGCGCAAGTGTCAACCAGCTTATATGCCGCCCTGACGCCTTCTTTGATTCTCATCTGCCTGATACCAAGTTCATCGGTCTTCCAAATATGGGATAACTGCTTATCTGAAAATCCAAATCGCTTCGCTTTTAATAATATCCTTTTTTTATCTTCTAAAGACGCGGCCGCTCTCAACTCATCCTCAAGCTCAATTATCTCTTTGATGTTATATAAAAACCAACGGTCAATCTTTGTCAAGCCATAAATCTCTTCCACGCTAAAACCTTGCTTTAGCGCGTATCTCAGATAAAAAAGTCTTTCCTCGTTCGGGGTCTTTAGTTTCTCTATTATCTGCTGTTTAAATCCGGGACTTGCCGACTTTTCCTCATAATCATCTTTGGGATCGGCCCCAAGCCCAAATCTTCCGATCTCAAGAGACCTTATGCCTTTTTGAAGCGCCTCTTTAAAAGTTCGTCCGATAGACATCGTCTCTCCCACCGATTTCATCTGTATGGTAAGAGTCGGATCGGCAGTTGGAAATTTTTCAAACGCCCATCGCGGAATTTTCACTACGCAATAATCTATCGTCGGCTCAAAGCAAGCGGGAGTCTCTTTGGTTATGTCATTTGGAATCTCGTCAAGGGTGTAGCCGACGGCTAATTTCGCGGCAATCTTAGCTATCGGAAAGCCTGTCGCCTTTGACGCTAAAGCCGAGGACCTCGAGACGCGCGGGTTCATCTCGATTATAACCTGTCTGCCGGTCTCGGGATCAACGGCAAATTGAATGTTTGAACCGCCGGTCTCAACGCCTATCTCTCTTATCACTTTTATAGCAGAATCCCGCATAATCTGGTATTCCATATCGGTTAACGTCTGCGCCGGCGCAACGGTTATTGAGTCGCCTGTGTGCACTCCCATAGGATCAAGATTTTCTATGGAACAAATCATAACAACGTTATCTTTCAAATCGCGCATTACCTCAAGCTCAAATTCCTTCCAGCCCGCAAGAGACTCCTCTATTAGAATCTCGCCTATCATGCTTAAACTTAATCCTCTTTGGGCTATTTGCTCAAATTCGCTTGGGCTTAAAGCTGTCCCTCCGCCCGTTCCGCCTAATGTAAAAGACGGCCTTATGACAAGTGGGAAACCTATCTTCTTGGCTATCCTCCTGGCATCGTCCATATTGTAGGCCAAATCACTATTTGGAAGGCCCAGCCCGATTTTAATCATCGCATCCTTGAATAATTTTCTGTCCTCGGCCTTCTTTATCGCTTCCGCTTTCGCGCCTATCATCTCGACGCCGAATTTTTCCAAGATTCCCGATTCAAATAATTGAATGGCGCAGTTTAAGGCTGTTTGTCCCCCCAATGTCGGGAGTAAAGCATCCGGTCTCTCTTTTTCTATTATCTTTGCGATCACGCTGGGAACAATCGGTTCAATATAAACCTCATCTGCCGTATCGGGATCCGTCATTATCGTGGCCGGGTTCGAGTTGACAAGTATAACCTTGAATCCTTCTTCCCGCAAAGCCTTGCAAGCCTGCGTTCCCGAATAATCAAACTCACAGGCCTGGCCTATAACTATTGGGCCGGAACCGATTATTAGTATCTTTTTGATGTCCGTTCTCTTAGGCATTTTTGAAATCCCTCATTAAATCCGCGAATCTGTCGAACAGATAAACCGCGTCATGCGGGCCCGGCCCGGCTTCAGGATGGTACTGAACGGAAAAAATCGGAAGCTTGGAATGCTCCATTCCTTCGACTGTCTTGTCATAAAGATTTATATGAGTCAGAGAAACATCCTTATCCGGGATCGAATCTATGTCCACGGCAAAACCATGATTCTGCGCGGTTATCTCCACTTTCTTTGTCCTTAAGTCCATAACGGGGTGGTTTCCTCCATGATGGCCGAATTTCAATTTATAAGTCTTCCCGCCAAGAGCCAACGCCAGTATTTGATGGCCAAGACAAACTCCGAATATCGGGAGCTTGCCGAGCAGTTTTCTTACAGTCTCGATATGATAAGGGACCCCTTGCGGATCTCCAGGGCCGTTAGAAAGAAACAACCCATTAGGCTTTAGAGCCAATATCTCCTCTGCGGTCGCCGTAGACGGCATCACCTTGACTTTGCATCCTATCCGGCTTAAATTCCTCAGGATATTCAGCTTCATTCCGCAATCAACAGCAACAATATAAAAATTCTCTCTTTCCCCAGCGGACAAATTCCAGTCAAAAGGCTCCTTGCAGCCAACTTCCTTGACAAGGTCTCTTCCAATCAGACCCGTGGAAGCTTTAACCCTCTTCAGTAAACTGTCTCCGTTTAAATCTACTGTTGATATCGCGCTTCTCATGGCGCCCTTTAATCTCAAGCGTCTGGTTATCGCTCTCGTATCAACATTCTGAATAGCCGTTATATTGTGCTTTTTAAGGTAATCCTCGATAGAATATTTCGCGCGAAAATTAGAGGCGATCTTGCTCGCTTCTCTAACAACAAATCCTTCCACCCACGGTCTATCGGCTTCGATATCTTCATCATTGGCGCCGTAATTGCCTATCAAGGGATACGTCATCGTCACAATCTGGCCTTTATAAGAAGGGTCTGTCAATATCTCTTGGTAGCCTGTCATCGACGTGTTAAAAACTAATTCGCCGAAAGCCTCGCCGCCGGAGCCTAACGACTCCCCCTTAAAAACACTTCCATCTTCCAAAACCAAATACGCTTTCATTTCTCCTCGTTGCTGTTTAAATTAATGCATACATAATATGCATATCTGTCCAAATTAGCATTTGTCATTCCCCGACTTGCAGACTGGGACACAATGTAGTTGCTCGATTTATCGAGCACAACATATCGGCCCAATAAATTGGGCAACTACAATATGTTGATCTATTTAGTCGAGAAAAAAGGTTACGTCCCAGTCTCTTGATCGGGGAATCCAGAGATGTTAGTCGGTGTCTGGATTGCCATCTGCCCACGGCAGATGGGAGGCAAGCCGGACAATGACAGCTTGCGAAATCAAATTTCAAAATGATATTACCGTCGGAAAATAAACGCTAATTTGAACACGAATGATATAACAGCGCAATTCAAAATAACGTAAGCTGCTTTTCCGCCGTTTCGCCTTCATTAAAAATTTTTATTTTACCATACTCTCCGTCGTATCCGGGAAGAATCTTAACTTCTCCCTTTCTTACCCTTACGACTCCTTCTGCTATCTTATCCGGAAGCTGACTTCTAAGTTCCTTCTCTTCCATATTAAAAAGGATCTCAAATTCCCCGCCGCACTTATTGACAAGATTAAAATATTCCTTCTCCACGGTCTTGGTGGATTCCCCGACTCCGCGGGCATCGGCTATTATTTGATCCAGAGGTATCGCGCGTCTGAAAGGTATCGAATCATCCGGCGTAAAACCCTCCGGCCTATCCGCTAATTCCTCGATGCGATGCATAACTCCGATTGTAATCTTTCTGCCGCACACAGGGCAAAGATTTTTATTCTTGATGGCGTCTTTAGGCTTGAGGCGCGCGTTACAATTCCTATGCCCGTCGTAATGATACTTGCCCTCTTCCGGAAAGAACTCTATCGTGCGCAAAAATTTTTTTCTACCTTTAAATTTCAACGCTCCTATGATATCTTTATAGCTTAATTTGCCGCTAAATATGTTGGCCTCCCTGCCTATTTTTCTTGGAGAATGCGCATCGGAATTGGATATTAAAGTATAGGCGTCTAATTTGCTCAACCTCCAATTCATCGCCGGATCGGATGAAAGGCCGGTCTCCAGACAGTGTATATTCTTAGCCTCTTCCTTAAAGCATTCCTCGACGCTGTCAAACCCTGAATTTGAGCCGAATATCGAGAAATGCGGGGTCCACGCGTGCGCCGGGACCACAAAACAATCCTCTGATACGTCTAAACATAATTTGACCAAATCCCTCGCGCTCAAATTCAATATCGGCCGACCGTCGGAGATGAGGTCGCCGTGCCGTCCAAGCCTTTCGTTAAGCTTTCCCGCCGTCTCAATGCCCGGGGCAAAGATAATATTATGTATCCTCTTTGATTTGCCGTCCACGTAAAAATTATTAAAGACCTCGGCGGTAAAGATAAAATGGACGCCGCTATATTCGTAAAGCCCGCTTTGGGTTTGTCTTAATTTTTCCTTTAATTCGATAAACCATAAGGGATGCGTAAAATCGCCTGTTCCAATAAGGGAAATTCCCTTTAATTTAGCCCAGCGCGCCAATTCTTCAATATTCATCGTCTCCGAGGTGGCTCGGCTATACTTTGAGTGTATATGAAAATCAGCTGCAAACTCCATATAACTTTTGCTCCTTTATAGTCGCGCAAGTTATGGCCTCGTTAAAATACCGGGTCAGTAAAATCCTTAAATCCCTGAACTGCCTTTCCAGCTAAACTGCGCTGGTATTTAACATAATTTAAATTTTCCTGCGCCTTATTGCTGTAATACGTCTTGGGGTATTTATTGACTGCCAGCTCATAGAAATATTGCGCGTTATCGTAATCTTTTATTTTATACGCCAAATCTCCGGCATAAAGCAGGTCTTTGGCCTCCAGTTTCGCCGCGCCCCTTAATTCCGTTATGTCTGTGGCGCAGCCAAGAATCAAAACAAGAAGCGCGGCCGCCGGAACAATCTTCCAAATTTTGCTTTTCATACTGCCCTCCCAATGGTATTTTTGAAACCGCTTCCGGCCTCAAATTTTATTTTACCGCCGACTATCGCCAAGACAACGGCGCCATCCAATTTCGTCCCCATAAAAGGAGTATTTTTTGATTTAGACTCAAGGCCTTTGGCTTCCACTATCCATCCCGCGCTTAAATCAAAAACGGTGATATCGGCGTCGCCTCCGGCCTTTAATGACCCTTTACCCTTAAGCCCTAAAATCTCCGCGGGATTCAAAGCCATCTTCTCTATCAACTGCTTCCAGCTTAAGGGACCTTTTTTTACCAATTCGCCGTAAGCAAGCGAAAGCGCAGTCTCCAAACCGATCATTCCCGAAGCGGCGGAATCAAATTCAAGATCTTTCTCCTCCTGCGAATGAGGGGCGTGGTCCGTCGCTATAACATCTATCGTGGAATCCGCTAAACCCTTCTTTATGGCTTCAACGTCCCGCTGTGTCCGCAGAGGAGGATTTACCTTCGCGTTTGTATTAAACCCCAAAACAGCCTCTTCTGTCAAAGTAAAATAATGCGGGCAGGTCTCGCAAGTTACCCTAATGCCTTTCTTCTTCGCTTCCCTTACGGCCTCAACCGATTCTTCCGTTGAGATATGGGCTATGTGAACTGCCGAGCCGGTTAATTTCGCCAGTTCGATATCCCGCATAACCATAATTACCTCTGAAGCGCGAGGAATCCCCTTAAGGCCCATCTTTGTGGAGATAAAACCTTCGTTCATAACGCCGTTTCCTGAAAGAGTCATATCTTCGCAATGCGAGATTATCTTAAGGCCAAAGACCTTCGTGTATTCGAGAGCGCGCCTCATAAGCCCCGCGCTCATAACAGGCCTGCCGTCATCGGATAACGCCTTTACTCCCGCCTCGCGCATCTGGCCTATCTCGGCTAATTCCTTGCCTTCCAACCCTTTTGTTACCGCCCCGACAGGATATATATTTATAAGCCCGGCTTTTTCTGATTCGGAATATACATACTCAACCAATCCTTTGTTGTCAATGACAGGACTGGTATTCGCCATACATAGCACAGAAGTAAACCCGCCTTTTAAGGCCGCTTTCGATCCGGTAACAAAGATCTCCTCGTCCTCTCTTCCGGGCTGGCGTAAATGAGTGTGCATATCTATCAATCCGGGAAATACAAGTTTTCCTGCGCAATCTATAATTTTCGCGCCGTTAGCTTTCAAATTATTCCCAACGCCGGCAATTTTGCCGTCTTTTATCAGAATATCACTGTCTGAATCCAAATCAGCGGAAGGGTCAACTACTCGGCCGCCTTTAAGAAAGATGGAATCCATACGTTAATTTATCCTCTCTTTAATCCCTGAAACCAGATATAAAACAGCCATTCTTACCGCAATGCCGTTTGTAACCTGCTCTAATATCACGGAATAGGGGCCATCGGCAATTTCAGGGGTAATCTCTACCCCTCTATTTACCGGCCCCGGATGCATTATAAGAACGTCCTTTTTTGCGTATTTCATCTTATCTGAATCCAAACCAAATCTCATCGAATATTCTCTTATCGAGGGAAAAAGGTTCTGGCTCTGTCTCTCCATTTGTATTCTCAGCAAATTTATCACGTCCGCCCCTTCTATGGCTTCTCTAATATCGTAGGTAACCTTTACGCCCAGCCTTTCTATCTCGGCGGGCATAAGCGTCGCTGGCGCGCAAACGGTCACATTGGCGCCTAACTTAGTCAATCCCCATATATTGGAGCGCGCGACCCGCGAATGAGCTATGTCTCCGATTATCGAGACATTTAGCCCGGCTATCTTCTTCTTGCGCTCTTTTATCGTAAAAATGTCCAAAAGCCCCTGCGTTGGATGTTCATGCGATCCGTCGCCTGCGTTTATGATAGAGGGCGAGATTGACTTAGACAATAACTGCGCGGCCCCTGAAGAAAAATGGCGCATAATGATAATATCCACCTTCATCGCCTCTATGTTTCTCGCCGTATCTTTCAAGGTCTCACCCTTGACAAGGCTTGAAGCGTTCGTCTGAATATTAACTATATCGGCGCTCATACGCTTAGCCGCCAGCTCAAAAGAGGTCCTCGTTCTGGTAGAAGGCTCGAAGAAGAACAAAACAACGGTCTTGCCCCTCAACGTAGGCACTTTCTTTATCGGCCTCTGCGAGATCTCTTTGAAAGAATCCGCCGTCTCGAGTATAAGCTCTATTTCCCCCGAAGATAACTCCTCTAATCCCAAAAGATCTTTTCTGGTCCAAACGACTGTCAAGTAACGTCCTCCCTGCCTGCCGTCAGGCAGGCTTCTGCTGAATCACAACCTCATCCACCCCGTCAATTTCGCTTATCTTAACCTGAACCGCTTCCTTCTTCGATGTCGGTATATTCTTGCCCGCGTAATCAGCCCTTATCGGCAGTTCGCGGTGGCCCCTGTCTGTCAAAACGGCAAGTTGTATGCTCTTGGGCCTTCCAAAATCTATCAAAGCGTCAAGCGCGCATCTTATCGTGCGGCCCGTGTATAAAACATCGTCTACTAAAATTATAATCTTATCCTGAATATCAAAATCTATCTCCGTTTTATGAATAACAGGCTGTTCGGCAATCGTCGTTAAATCATCTCTATACAAATTTATGTCAAGCGCGCCAACCGGTATGTCTTTTTTGACTATATCCCCGACCTTTGCGGCTAAGCGTTGCGCCAAAAACGCGCCCCTCGTTCTTATTCCGACCACGGCAAGCCTCTCGGATCCTTTATTTCTCTCTATAATCTCGTGGGCCATTCTGGCCAGTGATCTGTCAATCTGCTCGGCGTCCATCACCTTCGCTTTTTCATTAAGCGCCATTTACGAACCCCCATTGCTTAACATAGATTTCTGCGCAATCCGCTATACGGAACGTAGGGGCGACCCTTGCGCTTGCCCGCCTACGCTTTGTGGCGGGGTCGCCCTATCGTCTTTTGATAATTACAAACAGCGAACAGGGGCAAGCTCGCCTCTCGGCGAAGCCGAGGGCCCTGTCCTACAAAATTCTTAATTTCTATCTGCGCTCGACGTATGTCATTGCGAGCCCCGAATATCGGGGCGAAGCAATCTAATTTATAGGCCTGTTCCCTGAACGGGCCGCGAATGTAACAATATCTGTCATTGCCCCAACAAGTCTTAAAAAAGGCATAAAAAAACCTGTCTTTCGGCGTTAACCGAAAACAGGTACATTGATTTCGCGAAATTTTTTAACATCTTTTTATCTCCTTTTCCAGTCTCTCTGGACCGAATTAAAAGGCACTTTGTAAAAGATACCACACGATTGCGGTTTTGTCAAGTGTTATTCGCCGTGGAGTTTCCCATTTCCCCCAGCGTGTCATTCAGACTGTGTCGTAATTAAATTTAAAAAATGCGCTCTTTGACATAACAGAGGGAAAAGCGGAATTTTAATCCACTCTCGCAAAAACAAAAGCATCTCCTCTTATTTAATGGGCGTCAACTCTTTTATAAGCCC
>JAZDOX010000037.1:0-4393 GCA_043798215.1 Candidatus Omnitrophota bacterium
TACTGCATTGTAAAATTAGTTTTCACTAATTGTCATTCCCGCAATCTTTTAGCGGGAATCCAGAAATGGGCGTGTCTGGATGCCCGATTAAAACATTCGGGCATGACAAACTGCCAAGAACTAACTTTACAATGCACTACTTGGAAACAGCAACTACTTATTCTTCGAGCGAACAACCACAGGCCTGCCTGCCGGTAGGCAGGGAGTGAGTCGAGAAGTTCTGTTCGGCCCATATCCATAGTTCTCGACTCATCCCGATTATCGTTGGGACTCGCTCGAACAGTATAAAATTTGTGTCACAGAGTAGTATTCATATGAAATCTACTTGCTATTAATTTTTAATACTTATATTTATTACGTACTCCATCAGCTCATATCCGCGCTCAAACATAAATCCGCTTTCCTTGGCGGCGGCTTCATTAAAAGCCGGCGCCCTATTGGGCTCTACTGACTTGCCATAAACGGCAAAAGGCACAGGTTCGGCCGTATGCGTCTTTATCGAAACTGGCGTTACGTGATCCGGCAAAACAGCTATTCTGAAATCGTCTCTATCCTTAAAAAACTTTAATATGGGCGCAACCACAAATCTATCAAAATTTTCTATGGCGCATATCTTAGCTCTCAAATCGCCGTTATGGCCCGCCTCGTCGGCAGCCTCAACGTGAACAAAGACAAAATCTTTACCCTTAAGGGAATTGACGGCATATTCCGCCTTGGCGGCGTAGTTGGTGTCGTAATAACCGGTCGCGCCGGGAACATTGATAACCTCCAAGCCTATCTTTCGGCCTATGCCTTTGATCAAATCAACAGCGGAGATCACCGAGCCGGATACGCCGAACTTTTCCTTAAATTTCGGCATATTAGTCTCGATTCCCTGGCCCCAAAGCCAAATCATATTCGCCGGATTCTCATTTAAATCAACTCTTACGTGATTTATCTCGTGATCCGCTAAAAACTGTCTTGAATCATGTATAATTTTTATCAAAAATTTGGCGGCCTTGCCTTTAGGCAGGTGGTCTTTTATTTCCAATCCGGTTATGTCGTGAGGAGCTTCACAGACAGTCTTAAGCAAATCTTCTTTTAATGATAGGTCGCGGACAATCATAAGATGGCGATAGCTGACGCCCGGATAAAACCTTATCTTTTCCGATCCCATCCGCTCGTCGAGAAATTTAACCAAAGTCGCGGCCTCTTCGGAAGTAATGTGGCCGGCGGAATAATCAGCCATTTTCTCACGATCAACGGTAACAAGATTACATCTAAAAGCAACCTCATCATTGCCTAAATTTATTCCAAGATTGGCGGCCTCCAGCGGGCCTCTGCCGGAATAATACTTCGACGGATCATATCCCAATATAGAGAGATTGGCCACATCGGAGGCCGGAGAAAAACCCTCCGGAACCGTGTGAATTAGTCCTATCTTGCCGTTTTGCGCGATAAAATCCATATTTGCCGTTTTGGCGTATTCAAGAGGAGTCTTTCCGCCAAGTTCCCGAATCGGATAATCAGCCATTCCGTCCCCTATTAAAAGAGCGTATTTCACCCCGCTAAAAACCTCCTTTAAGCCCTAAGTCGCAATAGATATTATATTCCAATCGCCCTTAAGACCGATTTAATATCAGCTTTCACGCTTTTAGGTTTCTTAAGCGTAGATATGGCTGTATCCGGATCTTTAAGCCCATGCCCGGTTAAAACACACACAATCTTAATTTTCGTACTTCGTACTTCGTCCTTCGTCTTGTCGAAATAGCCTTTTCGTTCAAGCTTAAACAAGCCCGCGACCGACGCGGCTGAGGCGGGCTCCGCGAAAATTCCCTCTTTGCCCGCTAAAAACTTATACGCTTTCAATATTTCCGTATCGGAAACAAGGTCTATTAGTCCTCTTGATTCATCGCGCGCCTCTTCCGCTGTTTTCCAGCTGGCAGGATTTCCTATCCTTATAGCAGTCGCGACAGTCTCCGGCTTTTCTATTATCTTGCGGCGAACTATGGGGGCCGCGCCCGCGGCCTGAAATCCCATCATCCTGGGCAAAGCCTCAATCTTGCCGATAGATTTATACTCTTTATACCCTTTCCAATAAGCCGTTATATTCCCGGCGTTGCCAACCGGAATAAAATGATAATCTGGGGCGGATCCCAAATCCTCACATATCTCGAAAGAAGCCGTCTTCTGCCCCTCAATGCGAAAAGGATTCAAAGAATTAACCATCGTTATCGGGTAGTTTGCTGTAATCTCTTTCACTAAATCAAGAGCTTCATCAAAATTGCCCTTAATGGCAAGAACCTCGGCCCCATATATTAATGCCTGAGCAAGCTTACCCAGCGCTATCTTTCCGTCAGGTATCAATACTATGCACTTTATGCCCGCCTTCGCGGCGTAAGCGGCGGCGGAAGCTGAAGTATTTCCTGTGGAAGCGCACATTATCGCCTTTGAGTTATCCTCAAGCGCCTTTGAAACAGCAACCGTCATACCCCTGTCTTTAAATGAACTGGTGGGATTTGTTCCTTCAAATTTAAGATATACCTCATAGTCTTTCCCTAAAATATCGCTTAAATTGCGGGAATATATTAAAGGAGTATTACCTTCGTTCAAAGTGATAACGGGAGTTTTTTCGGTAATTGGTAAAAATTCTCTATATCTGTCGATAATACCTTTATGGCTCATTTCGATCCTTTAACCGGCCAACCCGTTAACCTAATTTATTCCTCGCCTATCTCTCCACTCTTATAGCAACTGTCTTTCGCCTTATAGCCGATAGCTTGTCTATCTCTTCAATCGCCTGCCTAAGGTTCCTCTCTCTGGCCTCATGCGTCATCATAACAACAGGCACAATCTTGGCCTTTCTTCGCTCTTTCTGAGCTACGCTGGAAATAGAGATATTATGCCGGCCAAGTATTCCGGACACCTTAGCCAAAACACCGGGTTTGTCTATGCAAGAAATACGAATATAATACCTTGCCTCTATATCGTCAATCTTTCTTATTTTTCTTATGCTTTTGTTCGGCAAATATATAGGAAGTCTTCCGGCTGCCTTAAATCTTAGATTGCGCGCGATATCAACTATATCGCTTACGACCGAACTCGCCGCGGGATTTTGCCCTGCGCCCCTGCCGTAAAACAAAGTTCCGCCAACCATATCCCCGTGAATATAAATGGCGTTATATACTCCATCCACGCTCGATAGAAGATGTTCTTTAGACAAAAGAGTTGGATGCACCCTGACCTCAAGTTCTCCGTCAACGTTCTTAGCAATAGCCAACAACTTTATTGAGTAACCAAATTCTTCGGCGTATCTTATGTCGTTTTGCGAGATATCAAGAATCCCTTCAACATAAATATCTTCCAATTTAACGAACTTGCCGAAGCCTAAAAGTGTTAATACAGCTAATTTATGGGCTGAATCAAATCCCTCAACATCAAGAGAAGGGTTTTTTTCCGCGTAACCCTTGCGCTTCGCCTCGGAGAGGGCGTCCGAAAAACTTAAACCTTCCTTGGTCATAGCGGTTAGTATGTAATTAGAAGTGCCGTTGACTATGCCGAGGATAGTGTCTACTTCATTCGAGACCAATCCCTCGCGCAACGACTTTATTATCGGAATCCCGCCGCCGACGGACGCCTCGAAGAATAAATCAACGCCCGCCTTTTGCGCGGCGTCAAATATTTCCCGGCCCTCTTCGGTCAATAAAGCCTTGTTCGCGGTAACAACATGCTGGCCGCTCTTAATCGCCTTCAAGATAAATTCTTTTGCCGGATGAATGCCGCCTATCAACTCCACGACAATATCAATCTCGGGATTTCCCAAAATATCATTCACATCCGAAGTTAAAATACCTTTGTCTACTTTTAAAGCTCTTTTTTTATTTAAATCCTTGTCGCAAATCGATCTTAATACCAAACGGGCGCCCACACGCCTTTCGAGTTGAGCGGCTTTTTCCAGCAAAGCCCGGGCCACGCCGACGCCTACCGTCCCAAAGCCTATCAAACCAACATTTATCCTGTCCATATTCTGCCTCGCTAAATAAAATCCATCTCTCTTTTGCTATCAGACAATTTCCGCTTGCCATTTACTAAAATAGCTGGTTCTCGTCCGCCTGCTTCTGTTGACTGTAAACTGTTAACTAAATTGGCCCGTCTTCGCCAAAGAAGTAACTAAAAATAGATATGCTTCACCGGGCTCATCTCTCCGTAGCCTATCTACTACGAATCTCTTCTCTGGCGAAGGAGGATGGTCGCAATTGCTGAACGAAGCTCGAACCTTTTTTGAACTAAAAATGCTTGATTAGCTCCACTCGCCGGCTTCCGCCCGCCGAACTTCGGCGAGCAAAGCAAAACAATTTTCTTTCAATTTTTTAACGCCCGCCCGCCCAAATTTTTCTTTTAAAAGGAATTGAAA
>JAZDOX010000053.1:0-6142 GCA_043798215.1 Candidatus Omnitrophota bacterium
AGTCGAGAAGTTCTGCTGCTGTAGTTCTCGACTTGGCCAATGGCCTCGCTCGAACAGTATAAAATTAATGTTACAATGCACTACTACAGAAAATAAAATCCCAACGATTCAAGAAACAGCTCGAAAATTAACAAAGTCCTGGGTGTTATTAACAGGACATTTTGATAAGAGTCGGCGGTTTATTCTGTAAAAGATTCTCGCTTTCGCGACATAGCGGTATCACGATGATAATAAAAATTTACCGCGTTTGCATTAACCTTCTTACCTCGTCTATCAATTCATCGAACTGAAAAGGCTTGGTTATATAACAATTCGCGCCTATGACTCTGCCAATAACCCTATCGGCATCGGCGCTCTTGCCGGTCAGCATTATAATAGGCGTCTTGCCTATAATTTTATCTTTGCGAACCTGCCTGCAAACTTCTTCGCCGCTAAGCCTCGGAAGGGCTAGGTCTAAAATAATAATATCCGGTTTTTCCAAATTCGCTTTATCCAGTCCGGAAATTCCGTCATTGGCTATAACGACTTCAAAACCTTCATCCTTAAAACGAAGTTCCAGGATTTCGCAAAGTCTAATCTCATCTTCGATAATCAATATCTTTTTACCCGACATAAAATGCCTCTCTTCTGTCATACGGCGCGGCCTGTCACTCAAAAGCGTTTATGCCTACTTTTTTCAATAGTTTGGTGAGTTTTGCCAAAGGCAAACCCACCACGTTATTGAAGCAGCCTTCTATCTTATTTATAAATATACTGCCCGTTCCCTGAATATCAAAACTGCCCGCTTTATCAAGAGGCGAAACCTTCTTAAAATAATTTCTTATTTGACCATCGCTTAAACGGCACATATATATCTTGGTCTTTTCATAATCGGTTAGAGTCTTCATATTGTCAATGTCTATAACCGCTAAACCCGTATATACCCATTGGGACCTTCGAGAGATAAATTTCAATGTCCTAAAAGCATCCTTGATGTCTCTGGGTTTTCCGATTATCTTTTTCCCTGCCAATACAACGGTATCCGCCGCGATAACCACCCCCGAATCAAATCTGCCCGCGATATCTCTGGCCTTCTTGAGAGCGTTACCTATAACCAAGTCGGCGCAGCTGCCTTTCAATACCTTATCTTCTTTTACACCGGATGTCGCGGATATAAACCTAAGACCGAGATTCTTAAGTAATTTCTGCCTCGGTCTTGACTGTGAGGCCAATATTATCTTTCGCCTCTTAGTCATTTGCGGCGCTCTCTCCCGCCAAATATCCGGTCGAAAAAGCCTGCTGCAAATTATAGCCTCCGCTTGAGGCGGCAGCGTCTATAAGCTCCCCGGCAAAATACAAACCCTGCGCAATCCTTGATTCCATTGTCCGCGGATTAATTTCTTTGGTGGAAATGCCTCCGCAAGTAACCATCGCCTCTTCCAGAGGCAGAAAGCCGTTTACCGTCAACCTTAATGCCTTCAGTAAGTTCACTATGGCATGCCTCTCGGACTGCGCGAGTTGATTTATCTTCTTTACGGAATTCAGGTTAAGCAACTTCACAACAATAGGAACGAGATTTACCGGCAATAATTCCTTGAGCAGGCTTTTTATTCCAATCGCCCCGTGTGTCTGAATTTCACGCAATATTCTTTTGTCTAACTGTTCAACGGTCAAGCCGGGTTTCAAATCTATGAAGAGGGCGGCTTCTTTATGCTCCCAAAGAAATTCCACAATCTCATTGCTTAAATCCAGAACAAGCGGTCCCGAAACTCCGAAATGCGTAAACAATAATTCTCCAATCTCGGAGATTATATTTTTTCTGCCGCATTCAAAAGTAATCCTTATATTCTTTAACGTAAGACCCTGTATCTCTTTAAACCACGGCTCTTTCGTCTTCAGCGGAACTAAGCCCGGCTTAAGGGCTGTAAAACTATGGCCTAAAGACTTGGCTATCCGAAAACCATCTCCAGAAGAACCGGTTAATTTATAAGAAGCCCCTCCGGTGGCAAGAATAACTCTCTTAGCTCTTAGAAAGCATCCGCCCTGCAATTCCAATAAAAAACCTCCGGCCTCTTTCTTTATGTCCGCCAAACGGCAATTATAGGCTACCTTGACTTTACTTTCAGCAAGAGACTTCTCTAAAATCTTGATCACGGAAATAGCTTTATCGGTTTCCGGAAACACCCTGCCTTGCCTCTCTGTCTTCATGCCGAGGCCTCTCGATTTGAAGAAATCCATTAAGTCTTCATTGAAGAACGCGTAAAAAGCGGACCTTAAGAATTGCCCGGAACGCCCGAATTTCTCAATAAATTCATCCACGGAAGCGGCATTGGTAATATTGCATCTTCCTTTGCCCGTAATGAGAATTTTCCTGCCGATAGAATCATTTCTCTCGATTAAAACCACTTTTTTTTCTAACTGCCCCGCACGGATAGCGGCCATAGATCCAGCCGGACCCGCGCCAACAACGGCAACATCAAATAACTCGGTAGATAGTAACATATCTCTCAATCTTTAGACCTGCCTTTCGCGAAAATCTTTATACTCTCGACTATAAACAATATCCCCAAAACAAACAATATCAAACCCGTTACAACCATAGGCTCAAAAATAGCGCCCTTATTGAGACTAAATTTTGCTACCCAAGGCTTAAGCACAAGCAAAAGCGAAATTACAGCAACCACTATCATAAAAATAGAAGGCAGTAAAGTCACCATAAAATTCTTTCTTCTCCTAAAAAGCCAGACGCTCAAACCTAAGAGCGCCATAGCGGCCAAAAGCTGGTTGCTTGAGCCGAATATGGTCCAGAATAACTGCCAAGCCGGTATCGCGTTTCCCTGGGCGTCGGTTATCTTTCTGGTGATAAGTATGGCTGGAACCGCCAACGTAGCCAGAGCCGATACAAAAATACTCAATTTGCCGCGCCAGCCGGTAAGTTCCTGAAATATATAACGCCCGAGCCTTGTGGCCACATCAAGGGTATCATAAACAAAAGTGGCGAAAGCCAAAAGCGCGAAATTCAAGGCCAGCTCCTTATTAATTCCGAGACTGCTTAAAAAAACGGCAATACCGTTGGCGTAAATCTGGTCGGGGCTCTTTAACCCCTGTGTCTGGCTTTTAGTAAGCAAAATAAGCGTTCCCAACGCGACTATAGCGACAAAG
Organism: Candidatus Omnitrophota bacterium; assembly: GCA_043798215.1. Taxonomy (GTDB): domain Bacteria; phylum Omnitrophota; class Gorgyraeia; order Pluralincolimonadales; family Pluralincolimonadaceae; genus JAZDOX01. The sequence goes on from JAZDOX010000053.1 coordinate 3,142, forward strand.
CTCTCAAGAAGCATTCCGCCATAGCCGATAAGCTTGGCATCGGGTTCCTTCGAGATTTGCTTTGAGGTGGTCCCCGATGAAACTATGGCATGGAAGCCGGAACAGGCGCCGCAAGCTATTGTCGTAAAAAGAAGCGGGAATAACGGCAGTCCCTGCGGATTAAACCAGCCTATAAAAGCGGGGTAATTAACGGTGTAATGTTGAGTAAAATTTCCGATAATTATACCTATGAAACTTATACCCGCGGTAAACGCCAGAAAAAAACCGCCCAAATATCCGCGGGGCTGCAAAAGCAGCCAAACCGGAATAATCGCGGCAATAAAACAATACCCGAGCAGCATTACATCCCACGTTACGCGGACATCCAGCCCAAATAAAGCCGGCAGTTTAAGCGGAAGTATAGGGCCTAAATAAATGCACAAGAAAACTAAAGGCAAAAATACAAGTGTTGTTATTGTAAGAGGCGGATTGAATTTCCTTAATACAATACCCATAACTAATGCCAGTAAAAGATACATCATTGATGAAGAAGCTATAGAGGAACCTCTCACTGGATCCACAAAGGTCCCGGCCGTAATATCCGTGAAAGCGGTGATAATATATATAAGCGATATCCAAAGAAAGATTAAAAACAATATAAAAGCCTTTTTGCTTTTATGCTCTTTGATAACCTCGGCTATAGACCTGCCGTGATGTCTGATAGACGCCACGAGCGTAAACATATCGTGGACGCCTCCGATGAATATTCCGCCGAAGATTATCCATATAATCGCCGGAAGCCAGCCAAACCACATTCCGGCTAAGATCGGCCCGACAATAGGCCCAGCCGCCGATATCGCGGAAAAATGCTGGCCCAATAAATAAAATTTCCCGGCAGGCACGAAATCTATGTTATCTCTCTGGGTGTAGGCTGGTGTCTTAAAGTCAGGGTGCAGATTGAGTAACTTGCTCAAAAATGAGCCATATATAAAATAGCCCAGAAGAAGCAATGCTATAGCCAATATTATAAGCAGCAAAAAACTCATTTTTTACCCCGCTTGCGTTATTGCGTTACCGCTTTCCAGCCCATTATGCCGAAAGCGCACAGCATCGAAACTATAAGTCCCGCGCCCAAAATGCCCGCCAAAGCCGCCGTGAAAGCATAACGAAACCTCATTTTCAACAACGAAGCGGCTATTGCGCCGGTCCACGCGCCTGTCATTGGCAAAGGTATCGCTATAAATATCGCCAACCCTAAAGCTTCGTATCTCTGGATTGTGTCGGCTTTCTTGCGCGTGCGATTAAATAACCATTCAAAAAAACGCGCGAAAATCTTATATTTGCTAAGCCTATTTGAGACAGGCTCTAAAAGAAACAATATCGGCACAATGGGAATTGCGTTTCCCAGAACCGACAACCAAAAAGCCTTCTGCGGCGACATACCAAAAGACAAAGCCAACGGTATAGCCCCCCTTAGTTCGGAAACCGGCAGCGCCGCCACAATCATAACGATATATTCTTTAGGTATGCCCGTCAAGTAGTGTATTATCTGGTCAACCATTAGGCAGTATTTTAACTTTTTTTGAAGATTTTGTCCACTTATCTTAAATACCTTTTGCAGTTTCTCCGGATGATGCTTTACAACCTTGGCGGTTGCCATATAGTTAACGTCTTCGGCAATGTTTGCAGGGTTACAGGGACAGTTCTGAAACCAAACGGGAAAGCGTCCCTTTTTATCTGAGCGTTGAGGTAGTTTTAGCGGTAAAACCGTTATTTGTCTTGTTAACACCGGAAATCAACGGTTTTGCCGTAGCGAAGCGACGGCAAAGCAGAGTCCGCCGGATTGCTTGGTTATGCAAGAATTTTCATGTTTTCATATAGAAATTCTGGCGCGAGATCGGCATCGTTTTCCCAAACGATTGTTTCAAGAATGGGATCTACTTTGAAGGATTTGAATTTATTGATGTCTTTAAGCGGACCAAAAACTTCGCCTTCCAATTCATTGGCTAAATCAATTTCGCCTTCAGCGCCGTCATTAAAACGTAGCCAAACAACATAATCATGCCGGTATTTTGCTTCTTTTACATGTAGAATCATATTTTACTCCAAAGGTTTAATAGGGAATAGAGCTTTTTTCTGTTCGACCAATTCTGTATTCGATTAGTGACTTTTGATGCTTCATACTAATTGAACTTGCAAACGCTTACCAATCGCATTAGCAGCTTTCTCTAATGTCGAAAGGGTTACGGACGTATTAGAGGGATCGAGAAGTCTGTTCAATTGCGCACGGCTCTTCATGCGCATTCTCATCGTCATTCTCGATTTTGAAATATTCTTTTCTTTCATGACTTTCCTAATCTGAAATGCTATTATTCTTTTTACTGCAGCGGCTTGAGCTTCCTCCAGAATGCCCTCTTCCTTAAGAAAATCATCGAAATTTGATCCCATGCGCTTATTCGAACGTTTCATATGTTTATCTCCTTTTATATTGTTTCATTCTTTTTATTGCTAAATCTAGGTCGTCTTCTGGGGTCTTCCTTGTCTTTTTTATAAATCCATGCAATAGAACTACCTTGTTATCCGATAAGGTAAATAATATCCTCGATATTATATTTCTTATCTTGCTCCTCACTTCCCAGATGTTATCACATAATTTTTTCGCTAAAGGCATTCCTAATGGCCAACCATACTGAAGAGTTTTAATATCTTTGCCGATTGTTTTTCTGTATTCCTCCGGCAAAGATTTTAGCCATTCCCTTACAGGTTCACTATTGGTATCGGTTTTATAAAATACAACCCCTAAAGGGGATTCTCTATTCATCCGTTATAAGTGTACCATTTTTGATACATATGTCAAGTATTATTTATTAGCTATTTTATAACAGTACTTTGTTAAAAAATATTTTTTCCACGTTTATTTTTAAAAACTGTCTTTACGTAAAATTTGCGAAATCATAACTTACGTAATTTCAATGCGTTGCGTCAAAATTGTTGTTGATTTTCCTTCCTAACCCCTGCTATC
>JAZDOX010000054.1:0-10170 GCA_043798215.1 Candidatus Omnitrophota bacterium
TAGTTCTTGAAGCTCCTTTTGATCTTTTTTTGTAAGTTTTAACTTTTTGGCTCTAGCCATGGGTATCTCCTCCTTAGAGATTAGTTTATCACAGCTAGATTTTTTTACAATCAATTCATCAATTTGTGTTACAATGCACTAGTTAAGCAAGAATGCCCCAAAATTTTGGGAAATGTCCACAATGATATCGCGCGTGGAGTGTCCTCTTTTTCATATTACCATTCTGAGGAGGGCAAAGCCCGACGAAGAATCTAAAAAAGAGATTCTTCCCCTTCATTACATTCAGGGTCAGAATGACGTTTATAACTCGCTGTAGTTCTCTAAGATACGTAGAATAACCATTAATCCAAATTTCGTTTGCCCGTGCGGAGATGCGAAAACTTTAGCGTATTTTACATTTGCGGCTCAATAATAACCTTTATCGAGTCTCGAGCTTCAGCGGTAAGTTTAAAACCTTTGCCGGTTTCGGATAGACCGAACCTATGCGTTATCATATCGTTAACATTAATCTTACGGGAATTAATCAATCGCAATGATTCTATGTGCTCGGAGGGCGCTGCCGCGTAAGAACTTGTTAGAGTTATTTCATTGCGCCAAAACATATCGTTTATGCTTAAGGGGATAGCGAGACTTTTTTCCGCGGCGGCAAAGAATAGAATAATTCCGCCGCGCGCGACTGAATTTAACGCCTGCTCTACAGCGGTTTTCGCTCCGGCGCACAATATGACGAGATCGGCCAGCAATCCTTCATTGACATCCATAAATTTTCGCGGCGTATATTCTTTGGAGTAAAACACAAAATCCGCGCCGAATTTCTTCGCAGCCTCAAGACGGTGTTCAAGAACGTCGGTGGCTATAATGCGTTTGGCTCCATTTAGACGCGCCAACTGAATATGCAAAAGCCCTGAAATCCCGCTGCCTATAACAATTACCGTCTGGCCGGCTTTTAAACCGGAAAGCCTTTGGCCTCTAATCACGCAGGCAAGCGGCTCTGTAAAGGTAGCTTCTTCGAAAGAGATCTCATCGGGTAAAAGATAAACGCCTTTTTCAACATTAATGGAGGGGAGCCGCGCGAATTCGCAAAAACCTCCGGGATCAAAATTTGTCTTCCTCAAAGTATCGCAGACGGTTTGATGTCCGCTTAGACAATAATGGCATTTATCGCAAGGAACATGGTGAGAAGCCGTTATGCGATCGCCCTTTTTATAACCCCTGACTCCTTCTCCAACATCCTCGATAATCCCGGCTATCTCATGTCCCAAAACCAGAGGCACTTTATGAATACGATACCATTCCATTACATCGCTTCCACAAATCCCGCTCGCCATAACGCGAATCAGCAATTCTCCGGCGCCGATCTTCGGAGCAGGCGCATCCTCCAAGCGCACATCATTATTACCGTAATACATCGCCACGCGCATTTTAATCTCCCGCTCTTTAATTTTTATGCATCTTTGTCTTTGGACAAGCGGAAGGACATGACGAGCCCGCGTTTTCGCAAGGCTTATCTTTTGCCCTTTTATAATCCGTCTCATAAAAACCGGAGCCTTTGAATATTATGCCCGAGCCGCTGCTTATAAGTTTTTTTGCCTTACTATTACACTTCGGACATTTGGTAAGCGGGCTTTCCGACATCGAATGAAAAACATCGAACCTGTATTCGCACTTTCCGCATTCGTACTCATAGGTTGGCATATCTGTTTTCACCTCCTTTTCCCACAGCATTTCCGCTTTCGGCGGAAAACTTATTTATATATCGGAAGAAACCTGCCGTAAAGGTAATCTTCGGTAAAATTAATTATATCCTTCATCATCTTCGCTGTCTCGATGGGATAGCGGCCAACCGCGGTCTCGGCGGAAAGCATCACATAATCGGCGCCGTCCAAAATAGCGTTAGCCACATCGGTTACCTCGGCTCTCGTCGGACGAAAACTATCCGTCATGCTCTCGAGCATTTGAGTGGCCGTAATCACGAACTTCCCGTTCTTATTACATCTTTTTATGATCATCTTCTGTATAATTGGGATTTGATATATCGGCATAGAAACACCCATATCCCCTCGAGCTATCATTATACCGTCTGAAGTCTCGATTATCTCATCTATATTCCTTATGCCTTCCTTGTTCTCTATCTTGGCAATGATTAAACAAGACGAAAGCCTCGGCTTTACCAAATCCCTGATCTTCAGAATATCTCTCTTGTTTCTCACGAACGACTGAGCGATAAAATCCACACCATTAGATATCCCGAAGCGTATATCAGCCTTATCTTTATCGGTTATGCTGGAAAATTTAAGGCGGGCTCCCGGCATATTGATTCCCTTGTTCTCTCTTATTAATCCTCCCATTACCACGGTAGTCTCAATATGACTGTTTTTTATTCTATTGACCTTCAGGGCAATGTTGCCGTCGTCAATATATATAAATTCGGCGCCTTTTACATCGCTCAAGGATCCCTCATAATCAAAAGGTATGACATTTTCCTCGCCGACAATATCATCTTGAGTCAATAAAACTGTCTGCCTTTTTTTAATCTCGACAGGAATATGATCTTTAAGCTTGCCAACCCTTATCCTATACCCTTCAAGATCCTGCAATATTTTTATATCGTATTTGTAATTCCGGTTTACCCGCCTTATCGCATCGATTACGGCTTTATGGTCTTTATAATTGGAATGGGAAAAATTAAGGCGGGCAACATCCATTCCCGCTGAAGCCATTTTTCTTATAGTGCATTCTCTGTTGCTAGCTGGCCCCAGAGTGCATATCATCTTGGTCTTTGTCTTAGCTTTATACATTTTTCCTGCCTTTATTTTTTAATTTAACTTTTTTTGAAAGGTTAAAGATTCCGTAGGCGGCCCAAATAAACTTTAGAAAAAACAGCGGCGTAAAAGATAGTTATTGTCACTTTTTCTGCTTAAATCCAGCACTGTATGTCCTCCGCCAAATAATCTCCGGAAATCGCGTATGCCAACGCCCTGCAGCCGCGGCAATTGCCAATACCGCAACTTCCGCATTTTCCTTTGAGTTTATTCCTATCGGCTATATCCTTGAGCACGCTGCTATCTTTTGCTATACCCGCTAAATCTCTCTCGAGAAGGTTGCCTATTCGCAAAGCAAATCTGCGGCAAGGTAAAATATCCGCGCCCGGAAGGATCGCGAAACTATCCTCTCCTAAATCGCACTCCGCAGTCAAAAGTTCGGAGCCAATCCCTCTGAACTTTAGCCAAAACGCCTTGCACGGCAGCGCATCGCAGTCTTCAACGGATATGCCCAAAAACTCGGATATATCTCCAACCGCCCTCTTCCAGTCGTCTTTATCCAAAACTTCTCTTCTAAGTCCGGCGCTCTGCCCCAACGGAATAAACCGCTCTATCATCAAACCATCCACATTTAAATCGCGGCACAATTGAAATAACACCGGCAATTCGTACAAATTTGACCTCATAACCGTAAACATCAGAACCAACTCTAAATCAGACTTTTCTTTGATAAGAGATATCTTCTTCATTATCATATCAAAAGCCCCGAATTTTCTTATCGCATCGTTTGTCCTCGCCGTAGCCGCGTCCAAGGAAATCTTTACGCGTCTCATCTTCTTTGCCGCGTTAAGCCTTTTAAGCGCGGCCTCATCTATAAGACTGGCATTGCTGATAACGGAAAGCTCGTCAGTATTCGGCTGCTTATCAAGATAATAAAGCAGATCAAAAAAATCCTTCTTAAGCAGGGGCTCCCCGCCAGTAAGACTGATTGCGATCTTTTTATCTTCCGAGCCGGAAATTATATTGCCGTAAACCTTTATCAAATCCGCCAACCCAAGTTCGGAATCGCCCGAAAAACCGCTTTGATAACAATGCCTGCATCGAAAATTACAGGCATCGGTAATATGCCATTGAAGATAAATTTTATCTTTCATTATGAACTAACTTTGCCAACGCTTAAAATTCCCCGCAATATATCTATATGACGACGCTCCTCTTTTATTATATCCTCAAAAGCCTCTCTCGTTTCGGAATTAACGGTCTTTTCCAGACAGGACTCCATAAAACTTATCGAGCGTTTCTCAAAGAGAATGCCTGAATCTATCGCTTTATTCTTCGTCTTTACTATCTCTATTAAATCGACGGATTCGCCAAAAGAGCCAAAGACCGTCGTATCTACTTCATCCGCCACGCTCATTTCTTCAAAAGGACCGCCGAAAGCGACTATCTTATTCTCAAAAATCCGCAAGTGATCTCTCTCTTCCAAAAGCAAATACTCAATAGCCGCTTTAGTCTCTTTGTTATCGCAATGCGCCGCGAAAATGGTGTAAAAATTTATTCCTTCAAGCTCCAGCTTTCTTGCAATATTATAAGCTTCTAACGGCTCAAAATCATAGAGTATAATTTCCTCGCCTTTATAGGCTATCTTCATCTACGCCTCCTTTAATGAACAGATAAGTTACGGAACGAGTGAATATGAGCGACGTAACTTATAGCCCTTGACGTTCTTTGTTAAGGGCGTCTGCGAATTAAATCCCGATTATCTTGATTGATACCCGCTTAGGCCGCCGGCCGTCAAACTCGCCATAAAATATCTGCTCCCACGGCCCAAAATCAAGCTTGCCTTTAGTAACCGCCACAACCGTCTCGCGGCCCATAACGGTTCTTTTCAAATGCGCGTCTCCGTTATCCTCTCCGGTTAGATTATGTTTATACGTATCTACACCATAAGGCGCCAGCCTCTCGAGCCAGTCGAGAAAATCCCGATGAAGCCCTTCCTCGTCGTCGTTTATAAAGACGCTGGAGGTGATATGCATGGCATTCACAAGACAAAATCCTTCTCTTATGCCGCTTTTCTTAACCGCGTCGGAAACCTTAGGCGTAATATTTATGAATTCGCGCTTCTTTTCGGTGTTAAATACGAGGTATTCGGCATAGGACTTCATTGCGGTTAATTATTATAACAGGATTAGCCCCTGCTGGCAATAATAAAGGCAGATTCTTGTAATTAAATCACTGTCGGGAATACCGACAAAGACAATACCGTTGCTATCCATAAAAAATTTAATGACTGCTGATTTGGTTTCATTTTGCATATTATTTTATCGAATATTTTCCACGCGCAGTTTTTTAATGGCCATATAATTAAAAATAACCGACAGCGAAATTACAAAGATAACAACAAAAGCAACAGGATAAAACCCCGCTCACATTATCTTCTCAGGAGATACTTTCAAAATTTTAAACGGAAAATATAGGAAATATATTGAAAACGCCAAGTTAAAATCAACAATGCTTATATAATCCCAAATTAACAGCCGCTGGAATTGAAAATTTGCTTCGTTTGGACAAACGGTATGAAATAATCGGGGCGGTCACACCTAAAACCATATCAAAAATTCCGGTAGGCAAAGCGAAAAGAGCGGGGGCGTTGTTATTTACAAACAGTACTATAAAATATCCTCCCATAAGCCTGTAAATTTGCATTCCAATAAGAAATTCCGCGCTTAAAGATTCTTCCAATTGCCGCAATGTTTTACTCTTCCGCAAAGCCAGAAAAAAACAAACAAAGGAAGGGCCATTATTACTAAACTCGCCGCGATTCCTAAGTTGTCGCCTTTGGAAAATCGAAAGGGATCGCCGAAAAAACCGATAAAAGACAGCGCCAAAGCAACAAAATACCAAAAAAATACTATAAAAAAACTGCGTTGAGCCAGCATACGGTTTCCGCCGCTTACCGAATATACTTTAGTGGCCAAAACCGCGGATACCGCAAAAAAAAAACAAGGCCGTAAGCTATTTTAAAAAAAATATTGCTATTTGCGCCATAAATTTGTTTTTCTGATTATTTGCATAATTTCCGCAAAAATAAGCTTTATTTCTTTAAAACGACCGACCTGCTGAAAAATATTTTCGGTTTTTCAGCAGGATTAAGCCCAGAAACAACGGCTTTATTTACAGAATTTTCAAACATTTTCTTAGAAACGTGGAATTTAGGCTCCACAAGAAGAATTTTTCCGCCCGGTCTTAAAATTGACCCTAATTCCGCAAAAAATTTCCCCTGATCGGGAACTTCATGAAGCATATAAAAAACCAGGGCAAAATCAACTTCTTTCGCAATGCCAATCTTGTCTTCCGTTGTTTTATGAAATATGACTCTTTTCTCCAACTCGCCGCCTTTGACCTTATTTCTCGCTTTATCAAGCATCTCCGCCTGCAAGTCAACCGCGATAACCTTGCCTGCTTCTCCGACCATCCCGGCTATTTCCAAAGTAAAAAAACATGGACCGCATCCGACATCCAAAACAATCATTCCCTCTTTTATATAATCTTTAAGAATTTTTCTGGGATTATGGCCCCATCTTCTAAAAATATTATCGAGACATCCGGACATCTCAACAGAGCATATTTTTCGATTACTCATTGTTCTTCTCCTTATAATATTCAAGATCAACTACGTTGAACAAATCCAAAGAGCATACTGAAATGCTCCTGAATTACTAAAGGCTGATTTTAAAAATAATTTTTCATCGATCTATTTACCCATTCAGGAACATTTGGATTATCTATTTTATCATAGGCAGGATAATAAGGCTTGATATTGAGTATCGGAGTTTTATCTATAACATCCAAACCCTTTACTTCAAGATAACCATCTCCTGCGCAGATAATCTCAACAGCAGTTATTCCTATCGGGTTGGGCCTGTCTTTAGCCCGTTGAGAAAAAATACCCACTTTGGGCATTGTTTTCAGGTTTCTCGGCCTGCGCTGAAGATGTTTTTCCTTTTCATAATTTGCCATATGAAGATAGGTTATAACTATAACATGAGAAAATCCTTCTAAACCAAGCAGTCCTCCTGCAAATTCCGGTTTTAATATAAGTTTCGATTTAACTTCTCCCCAGTTTTCATCCATGCGTTCAGTAACAGGAGATGAGACAAATCCGATTGGCCGTAATTTAATTTCTTCCATTTACCCCCCCCTCAAAAAAAATTATTACAATTATATCAGTAGATGGATTTCGGTTGTTTTGAACAGCGATCACCTGCAATATTTGTTTAACGTCCTTATAGGCACGGAACCTGCAGGGGTCGACCTTACTTTCTCTTCTCTTAAGATCTCCTCCGCGCTGAAATTCCCTTTATAAAGCGCCTTGTTGGCTTGCTCGTTTTGCGAAATTACCGCGGCCTCAAGCCTTAAACCGGCGAAAGCCCCTCGCGATCTTGAATAAGAGAATATGCCTCCTTTTAACTGAAGGTCCATTCCAACCTGCGCTTCCCTGCCTACCGGCCCTGCGGCAACAGAAGCATCTCCTCCTAATGTCAATTTGCTCTGGATTAAACCGTCTAAACCGCGCTTGTTCATTATAAGAAGCGCTATATCGCTGGCCTGTCCGCCTATTTGCCAGCCTATGCTCGCCCCGCTTATATTAAATACGGCCGGCGGGCTCCAGCTATATCCGTTTCTGCACACTATCACACCCTGCCCGTATTTGGCGCCTATTATAAATCCGCCTCCTACGGTAGAGGGAAATATCGCTACAGCCTTGCATCCTTTAAGCAGGTCTTTCGGAATAGCGGCGTCCGGCGCCGAATTTATTTCATCTACCACTTTTGACGATTCAATAATAAGATCTTCCCATTTATCGGCGTGGGCCGTTGAATTAATTGAAAACATCAAAAATAAAAAAGCCGCTATACCTAAAAAAATGAGCGCGTTTCTCATAAAATTCTCCTATTGTCCAAATTTAAAAACTGATTAGAAACAGCTTTATAGCTTCTATTATTTTCAAGCTTGCAGTTGCAGGGTGTCATTCCCGCAATCTTTTAGCGGGAATCCAGTCACGCAAGTCTGGATTACCCGGTCAAGCCGGGTAATGACGATTTGTTGCAATGTCTCATAAAACCGGCTCTACTTAGAGTTGACCGCCAAAAATTTTTTCATATCGTCGGGCAGCGGCAAAGTAAATTCCAAGGTTTCGCGCATAACCGGATGATTAAACTTGATCCCGCAGGAATGAAGCGCCGCTCTCCGGAATTTCAGGCTGTAATCTCTGGCAAAAGCAAACTTTCTGTCTCCAACCAGCGGATGTCCTATAAACTTAAAATGAATCCGTATCTGGTTTGTGCGGCCGGTTACGGGCTTGACTTCCACGATACAAAAATCACTCCTCTGCTCCAAAACCCTGTATTTCGTCAAAGATCTCTTGCGCTCTATCGGAGCGTCGATTATTCCGAATCTTTTATTTATCCTGCCATGCGCGAAAGCAATGTAGGACTTATTTACGGCGCGTCTCTTAAACTCCTCCATCATCAACCTCTGCGCGCTCTTGCCTTTGGCGTAAACGATAAGCCCCGAAGTTTCCCTGTCAAGGCGATGGCAAGGATAGGCGTTCGCCCCGTTAGAAATCTTGCGCGGAAGAGACGCAGCATTAGTATTTCTAACGGGGTTCACTTGAACTCCACGCGCATCGAGATAGCGATTCAAAAGGTCCGTAAGCGTATTAGCCTCGCCTTTAGGACTGGGAATAACAAGCATTCCGGCAGGTTTATCGACAACCAATATATCCTCATCCTCGTAAACTATACTGTAGTTGCTCATTTTGTTTATCCCGTTAGAGAAAACCACCGGCTTTAGTCGGCGGTCGTTACCTTATAAAGTTAACGGTGGTTTAATGCCGCCGTTAGCGCAGACTGTTAGAGAGCAAAGTTCTCTAACGGGATTTATTATACACGCAAAAAAGATGAGTTGACAACTTAAAACGCTTATGATATTTTATCAAAAATGAAGATAAATACCACCCGCACTATAAACGAACTTGTATCCGCTATGGCGTATGTGCTGGATGTCTTAAGCGAGAATACAAACCTCTATCATTCATGGAGAGTCGGCATCTTCGCTTCCGAATTATCTAAAGCGATCGCGCCTGATGAGAGAAAAAATATATTTTATTCCGCGTTACTGCACGATATCGGCTACCTTGCCCTGCCATCGAATGACATAAGCTATTACCTGTCCCTCGGGGAAGACCCGATTAAAAATCCGACCATTCTTTCCCATCCTCTCATAGGCGCGGAGATAATAAGCTCCATTCCGAATCTCTCGGCAGTGGCTAAGATCGTGCTAAACCACCACGAATGGTACAATGGCAGAGGCTATCCTCTTGGCAAGCAAGGTAGTGAAATATCCGAGACCGCTCAGATATTGCTTTCCGCCGACCATATCGATATGGTTTTGAGGTTTGAGCCCGCCCGCAATATAAACGCTTTGACAAAAATAATAATGGGCTGGTCTAATGAAAGAATATCTTCCGCATTAGCTTCAAAATTATTGGATGTTTTCAGGCAAAATGCTTACTTGCTTGAAACCATAGAACAAGACGCGATAATCAAGTTATTCGAAAAAGTCAGATCCGAGACCGGAATGATTCAAATTCAGGATAACGTGGACGCTATCGGAATTACCTGCGAAGTTTTTTCACAGCTTATAGACACAAAACATCCCACTATGATAGGCCATTCCAAGAGAGTCTCAAAATACAGCCTGCTCATAGCCTTATCTATGAATCTGTCTCACGATGAAATAACAAAGATCAAATGGGCCGGACTCCTTCATGACGTTGGGAAATTGGGGATATCGAAAAAGTTGGTAAATAAGCCCGCCTGCCTGAGCGCAGACGAATACGAACTGATGAAAAAACATTCTTTCTTCACCCGTAAGATTCTCGAGACTATAACAGATTTTGGGGATATCGCGTTTATAGCCGGTTCAGACCATGAGCGCTATGACGGAACGGGCTATCCCGCCGGTTTAAAGGGCGAACAAATCCCAATGGGATCGAGAATCATCTCTATAGCCGACGCCTTCGATGCTATGACCTCAAAGCGCCCTTACAGGAAAGCCATGCCATACAAAGAGGCGTGTAAAGAAATAGAGAAAAACGCGGGAAGCCAATTTGATTCTGATGTGGTAAAGGCGGCTATTCCTGTTCTGCGCAATATCTCCGCGGTTTTCGCGCAAAGGTTAAGCGTCTAAAAATTAGGGTGTTACAGTACTTTGTTAAAAAATATTTTTTCCACGTTTATTTTTAAAAACTGTCTTTACGTAAAATTTGCGAAATCATAACTTACGTAATTTCAATGCGTTGCGTCAAAATTGTTGTTGATTTTCCTTCCTAACCCCTGCTATC
>JAZDOX010000108.1:0-19776 GCA_043798215.1 Candidatus Omnitrophota bacterium
TTGATTTGACCGGATAACCTTCCGGCGCGGTAAAATACTCTGTAACGCGATTTATGGATATCGCGAGCAATATACCCACGAAAGTCGTCCAGACCGGACGCATATCCAATCCGGGAATGCCAAGACTTACCCAATTAGGCAACTGCGGCGAGCCTGGAAACCTCAAGTAAAAATATCCTATAATTGTAAAACCGATTATGGATACAATGGCCGATGTTATAAAACCTACATTTATCGCGCGCATAGCGTTTCTTACTTTATCGCTGGTGCGAACAAGATAAGTTCCTATTATCGAACTCACAACCCCTACAGCGCGAACCAGAAGCGGAAATATGACGCCTTTGTGTCCAAATGAAGCCCATCCCAAGATCATCGCCGAAACTATGGTAACCTCGTATGATTCAAATATATCGGCGGCCATTCCGGCGCAATCACCCACGTTATCACCCACGTTATCAGCGATAGTCGCGGCGTTTCTCGGATCGTCCTCAGGAATATTCTTCTCGATTTTTCCCACGAGGTCGGCGCCGACATCGGCGGCTTTTGTGTAAATTCCTCCGCCCACCCTCATAAACAGCGCCAAAAGCGTCCCTCCAAAACCAAACCCAAGCAAAACCTCATAGGCTCTTTCTCCGTAAATCATAAATATTACCGTGCCGCCAAAAAGTCCCAGCCCATCGGTCAGCATACCGGTTATCGTTCCCGTCCTATAGGCTATCTTTAGCGCTTGGCCAAAACTTTTTCTTGCGGCCGCGGCCACACGGACATTGCCTTGAACAGCGAGATTCATACCCACAAAACCCACCACCGCCGAGAAAAAAGCGCCCATTAAAAACGCCAGCGATCTTCCCAAGGCAACATACCGAACTCCCGCGGTAAAATATAACGCCGCCGTAATAATAAAGACGAGAAATAAAATAGCCTTGAACTGTTTATTCAAATAAGCGTTCGCTCCAACAGCAATCGCTTTGGATATCTCCTGCATCTTCTCATTGCCCTTATCCTCCCGCAGGATCTGCTGCATTAAAAAAACTGCGTATAAAAGACCGGCTACTGCCACTCCTAATACCGACCAAAGCGCGAATTTCTCCCATGTCGAAAAATGCGGATTGGTCATAAAAGCGAAAAACTCGAACGTTTCGGTCGAGGCCGCCGCGGCCGTGTCGGAAGCCATGGCCAAACCGGAAAATAAAGACAAGATCACCGTTGAAACAAGACGAAAAACCAACAACTTTTTCATTGCTTCCTTTCCCCTCCCATTCTGAACACCTGTTCACGTCTGCTGCCAACTGAAACCAACTCTATCTTTACGCCGATAAGCTGCTCTACTCTCCTCAAATACCTTTTAGCGTTAGTTGGTAAACCTGAAAAGCTTACTACTCCTGAGGTATCCTCTCCCCATCCGGGAAGCTTCTCGTAAACCGGCTCTACATCCCAAAGCATCTCTATATTCGCCGGAAAATCTTTATAAATCTTTTTCTTATACTTATACGCAACCGCTATCTTTATTATCTTAAGCTCATCTAAAACATCGAGCTTGGTCACGACTATCGAATCTAAGCTGTTTACCAGCGCTGAATGGCGCACTATAAGACTATCAAACCATCCGCATCTTCTTGGACGTCCGGTTGTGGCGCCATATTCTTTTCCTTTATTGCGTATTTCTTCCATTAACTCCGGCTCGAATTCAGACGGAAAAGGCCCTTCTCCAACACGCGTGGTATAAGCCTTGACCACGCCTATTACCTTGTCTATCTTTGAAGGCCCCAAACCCGTGCCGGTGCAAGCGCCCCCAGCTGTCGCGTTAGAAGATGTAACATACGGATAAGTTCCATGATCCACGTCGAGAAGAGTGCCCTGCGCACCCTCGAGTAAAAGTTTTTTCTTGTTCTTTACCGCCTCATTTAATATCTTGGTGGAATTGCAGGCGAATTTCGCCATACTCTTCCTGTACTCAGAAAAATTATCGTAAATCTCATTAAACGAAAAACCCTCGTGATTATACATTTTTTTAAGGAGCTCGTTTTTGGCAGAAATATTCTCTTTTAATTTCTTCCTAAAAACCTCGTCATCCAGCAAATCTGCCAGCCTTATCCCGCAACGCGCTATCTTATCTGCGTAACAAGGGCCGATGCCCTTTCCGGTCGTGCCTATTTTCTTTTTGCGCTCGTTTAATTTATCCATTTCTCTATGATAGGGAAAAATAAGATGAACTTGATCGCTAACCTTAAGATTATTCTCCACATATATTCCCTTTGATCGCAAGGTTTTTATCTCATCTATCAGGGCCGCCGGATCGACCACAACGCCATTTCCGATAACGCAAATCTTGCCCTTATGCAATATGCCGGAAGGAATTAAATGAAGGATGAACTCGTCATTTCCAATAACAACCGTGTGGCCGGCATTATTGCCCCCTTGATACCTAACGATATAATCGGCATCGCGGGCCATAATATCTATTATCTTTCCCTTGCCCTCATCTCCCCACTGCGCTCCAACTACGACTGTATTCATTCAATATTTAATCCTTTTAATTTAATGATACTACATAGATAGCGTATAGCGTTCAGAAAAGACAAAATCCATTTTTCTGTCCGCTGTCCCTGAACACTGACCGCTGTTCCTGTCCACTATCATAACTTTATCAACTTTGCGTCCAAGATATTCCGCGCGGAGCGTATCTGCTTCATTACACTATCCGGAATCTCCTCATCCACATTTAAAACCGTCATCGCCTCTCCGCCGGCTTTCATTCGTCCCAGCGTCATACCAGCGATATTTATACCACCCTGCCCTAAAATATTACCTACCTGACCAATTATGCCCGGCTTGTCCTCGTTAAACAATATTAACAGGTATCCGGTAGTGGCCGCCTCAACATAGAAATCGTTGATCTTCACTATGCGCGGCTCTTTCCTCGGAGACAACGTCCCGGCGGCGCTTACTTTCACCTTATCGGTTTGCGCCTCAATCGTAATCAAATTCGCGAACTCCTCCATCTGGGAACTCTTAATCTCAACCACTTTTATTCCGCGCTCTTTCGCGATAACGGAGGCATTAACGAAATTCACGGTCTCCTGCAAAATCGGGGTTAAGAATCCTTTAAGAAAAGCTATCGTTACAGAAGCTAAATCATGCTCAACTATATCACCGGAATATTCTATTTTAATTTCTTTTATTCTTCCTTCGGTCAATTGCGCCATCATAAGTCCCATCTTCTCGGACAATTCTATATACGGGCGTATAATCTGCAATAATTCCGGATCAACGCAAGGAACATTTACCGCGTTTCGGCAGCCGCGGCCCAATAAAGCGTCGGCAACCTGTTTTGCCACTTCTATCGCGACATTAACCTGAGCCTCTTCGGTTGAAGCGCCCAAATGCGGAGTAGCGACAAGCTTTTCGTTCTTAAAGATCGAGAAATCCTTGGGCGGCTCCAATTCAAAGACGTCAAGCGCGGCGGCAGCAACTTTGCCCGATTCCAGCGCGCGAACAAGGGCGGCCTCATTTATTATTCCACCGCGGGCGCAGTTTATAATCCTGACACCCTGCTTCATCTGCGCAAATTCCTCATCGCCGATAAGATACCTCGTCTCATCTGTGATAGGCGTATGAACGGTAATATAATCGGATCTCCTTATGACCTCTTTTAAATCCACGAGCTCAACGCTCAATTCAAGAGCCCTCTCTACCGTAAGATAGGGGTCGTAAGCGATAATTTTCATTCCAAATGAAGCGGCGCGTTTGGCAACTTCGGCGCCTATGCGCCCCAAGCCGACTATGCCGAGCGTCTTGCCGTATAACTCAACGCCCATATATTTATTCCTGTCCCACTTGCCCTCGCGCAAAGAAGCATTAGCTTGAGGTATATTGCGCGACATAGACAAAATCAAAGACATCGTGTGTTCGCAGGTAGAAATAGTATTTCCCGCAGGGGTATTCATAACTATAATACCTTTCTTTGAAGCGGCTTCGGCGTCAACGTTATCGAGACCAACACCAGCCCGCCCGATAACCTTCAATTTGCTTCCGGCTCCTATGATATCTTTGGTAACCTTGGTGCTGCTTCTGACGATTAAGGCGTCGTAATCTTTGATTATCGCCGTCAGTTCTTCGGGGGAAAGCTTTAATTTCACATCAACCTGAAGATCCTTCTCGTCCCTTAAAACCTTTAATCCTTCTTCCGACAGCAAATCGCTTACAAGTACTTTGTACATTTTGTGGTCTCCTTAATGAGTCCGCCTTAGGCGGACGAATTAATCCCGAAGCGCGCGAAGAAAATTTCGCAAGAAATTTTCGAGCTGTTGCGCAAGGGACACATTATAGTATTATCTTCTTGTCATTCCCGCAAAAGCGGGAATCCAATAAATATTGTCATTGCTTCGCCGCACCGCTTGCTTTTTCCTACGACGGACAGGGGCAAGCTCGCCTCTCGGCGAAGCCGAGGGCCCTGTCCCTACAAAATTCTTAACTACTATCCGACTGGCTCGTTGCGCTCGACGAAAATTCTCGCTCTCCCTCGCTTCGCTCGGGATCCGTGCCCGCTCGAATTTTCAATGTGCGGCTTCAGACAAAAATCTTTATTTTGAAAGATACGTCATACCTGCCCGCCTCAGGCGAAGAGTGAGATGTTATGGCTTTATTATATCAAATTTATCCTGTAGGGTTCAGGCCTGCCTGAACCGTTACTTTATAATTCATCTGACTTTTTTGCGCTTTAGATAGTTATTCATTTTTTCCATAACACTCGAAATCAGCGGCTTTTGGAGCGGCGAAGCCGCGGAAAAAGACCGCTGGATTGAGTCGTTATCTGTTATTTTAAATGGTTATAACTTTATCTGATTCATTTATTATGTTGTAGAGATCATTCATTGTTGATAATGGACACATTTCTGTTCCTTCGGAGTTTCTAATTTTAAGACAGGTGCCACAAGCAAATATTTCGCCGCCAGCGTTGACGAATGTTTGCATTTGCTCGGATATATTAAATTTTTCTGTATTTAGTTTTTCACATTCAACACCTTTTGCCAAAAGAAAAACTTTAACAGAATCTTCCTTTTTCAAAGAAAACACTCCAAGTCTAAACGCATTCCAAACAGATTCCGAATCATTACTATAGATGACTATTCCCAATTTCATTTTTTCTCCTTTTTATTTTTTTCAGATAACAATTAATAGACGAGTGTCGTAATTTATGTTATTTTGCGCAACCCTGTTCTCATTATAATGCCCGAATCGCTTATTTCAAACACAAAAATCATTGCAAGATTTCGTAGTTTACTTGTAATAGCATGATATACGCACTTCGCCTTTTCCAATAAATCAATAGCAGGCGACCTGTCTCCACTTTTTTTGTCGGCAGACAGAGTGAACAGACACTACAATCAACGGAACGGGCAGGCCCGTTCCCTACACCACCGTCAATTCCAACGGGCCGACACGGTCGTCAGACTTCGCCGAACTCTGGCGAGAGGTCGGCCCCTACGGTATTGTATTGTAGGGGCGGGGTTTCCTCGCCCGATTACATTATCGTTTGTATCCTCATTAGGGCGAGGCGACCTCGCCCCTACAGTATTTATAATTCTTGACCGAACAACGACATATATTGTTGCATTCGCGGCGCATTCGGGCAAACTATGTCGCAATCCCTTTCTTCCGCTAAATGCATCAATATATTGTAGCTGCTCGATTTATCGAGCACAATATATCTGCCCAATAAATTGGGCAACTACACTATGACACAGTCTGTAAGCCGGACAATGACAGTACTAAAATACACTTCTACTGAACCGCTATATACTCCGCAAAAGAATGCGAAACCGGCACCGGAAGTGTATCCTCAAGCAGGCTCTTAACATGTAATTCAATGGCTTCATAGATATTTCGCTCCGCATCCCGACGTGTTTTTCCCGTGGCCGCGCATCCCGGCAAATCTGGAGAATACGCGGAATAATTCTTATTTGCTTTTTCTATAACGACCAAAAACCGATACATTTTATATTCCCTCCTTTAATTTCGCCTGCTTTAGAACGCTGTTAAACGTGCCAGGAGACAAATCATGACTTAAATTTCCAGCTATCGTAACTCTTCCGAGCTTTCTTGCGTGTTTATACTGATGACGACTGCCTTTAGTTACCACCAAATACCAACCATCCGCTTCTATCAATTTTATAATATCGCGCACTTTCATTGTTACGCCTCAACCGGCCCTCGGTCGCGGCCCTCGAGCAAGACCTCCTCTGCCGCCTCAACACCAACACCCGGCTCTCCTCTATATCCCATTTCGGCAAGTGTCATATCTAACACCGCGATTGTCATCAAGATATCCGTCTCGGCAATAAAGCCCATATGCGCAATGCGGAATATCTTGCCTTTCATTTCAGCCTGTCCGCCCGCGATGCCAATACCATACTTATCCCTCATATGTTTGACAAGCTTTTCGCCGTCAATGCCTGCGGGAACTTTCACCGCGGTAACGCCGTTTGAAGGCACGGTCGGCGCGAATAACTCAAGACCCATCGTCTCCATTGCCTCGCGCGTCGCCAGCGCTAATTTAGCGTGCCGGGCAAAAATCACATCAAGCCCTTCTTCCTTTATCATCCTTAACGTCTCGCGTAACGCTATCACCAGCGAGATCGCCGGCGTAAACGGGGTATCCGTCTTATCCATCGCCTTCTTCGACATCTTGAAATCAAAATAATATTTGGGAGATCTCGACTTTTCTATCTTGCCCCACGCTTTTTTGCTTAAGCTAACGAACGCCAAACCCGGCGGTATCATAAGTCCTTTTTGAGAACCTGAAACAACACAGTCAATGCCCCATTCATCCGTCTTTATCTCTTCAGCGCCCAAGCCGGATATCGCGTCGACAACCAAAACAGCATTGTATCTTTTCATTACATCAGCAATAGCCTTTATATCCGTTAATGCGCCGGTTGAGGTCTCGCATAAAGTAGTGAATACCGCTTGAATATTCGGGTCTTCTTTTAATTTATTCTCGATAACTTTTGGATCAACCGCTTTGCCCCACTCCACATCTATCGGGATAGCCGCAATGCCGTAAGCTTTGCATATCTCGGTCCATCGCTCGCCAAACTTTCCTCCCTGAACGGTTACGGCCTTATCTCCCGCAGATAGAAGATTCGCTACGGCAGCCTCCATCGCTCCGGTGCCGGAGGAAGTAAAGACAAGCACATCTTCTTGAGTCTGAAAGACATATTTTAAGTCCGCGCACACTTCCTTGAATATCTCCATAAATTCCGGAGTCCTGTGATGAATAATAGGGCGCGCCATCGAAAGTAACGCTTCCGGCGGAACAGGCGTCGGACCCGGCGTCATAAGATAGGTTTTTTTCATTTTTCCTCCTATGTTTTGTTATATCTTAAATGCGGTTATCAAGGTTTTATGCGCTGATGGCAACGGACAAGGCAGACCTTGTCCCTACAAAATTTTTGACAACTTAACTTGCGTTTGCGTTCTTGCAATCTATGTCTGTATTGGAACTTGCTGATAGAGCGGCGGCCTGTAAAATTTCTTCTGTTCCATTTTCGTTTTTCCGCATCGCTTTTTCTCAAGCGCCAACTCAAGAACCTCGTTCATATTCTCAACTTCGATTACTTTTAAATCGCGCAATATATTCTTCGGTATCTCGACTAAATCCTTTTGATTGCCTTTAGGTATTATAACCGTCTTTATTCCCGCCCTATGAGCAGCAAGCATCTTTGATTTAAAACCGCCGATGGGTAAGACTCTCCCGCGAAGCGTTATCTCTCCGGTCATCGCCACGTCTTTCTTGACCGGCAATTTCGTAAGACTGGAGATCAGCGCTGTCGCCATCGTAATACCCGCCGAAGGCCCGTCTTTTGGAACCGCCCCCTCGGGAATATGGATATGAATGTCCATTTTCTTGTAAAAATCAACGTCTATCCCAAAATCTTTGGCGCGCGAGCGAATATAACTTAACCCGGCATGCGCCGATTCCTGCATAACCTCTCCCAGCTTACCCGTCAAAGTAAGTTTACCCTTCCCCTTCATAAGAATGGACTCTATCGTTATTATATCTCCGCCGGTCTCTGTCCACGCAAGGCCTGTTGCCGCCCCAATTTCGCTCTCTTTTTCCGATTTCGGCTCGGTAAACTGCTCTGGACCTAAATATTTTTGCAAATTCTTGGCAGTTAACCTCACCTTGATATCCCTGCCCTTCTCCACGACACACTTGGCGACTTTCCTGCACACGCGCGCGATCTCGCGTTCCAAATTCCTTACGCCTGCTTCCCGCGTGTAATTCTGTATTATCTTGAATGCAGCCTCTTCGGAAAAAACCACATTCTCCGGCTTAAGCCCATTGGCTTTTATCTGCTTCGGTATAAGGAACCCGCGGGCTATCTTAAGCTTCTCATATTCCGTATAGCCGGCAAGCTTTATCATCTCCATCCTGTCTTGAAGAGGAAAGGGAATGTTATCTTGGAAATTTGCCGTGGTTATAAACATAACATCGGAAAGATCGAACTCCACTTCAAGATAATGGTCAGAGAACGCCGAGTTTTGTTCCGAATCCAACACCTCGAGCAAAGCCGCGGCCGGATCTCCCCTGAAATCCATAGCCATTTTATCCACCTCATCCAAAAGAAAAACAGGATTTCTGGATTTAGCTTTCTTTATGGACTGGACTATCCTTCCCGGAAGCGAACCTATATAAGTCCTCCTATGCCCGCGAATCTCGGCCTCGTCCCTCACGCCTCCCAATGAGACGCGGACAAAATTTCTGCCCAGCGCCCTCGCGATGGATTTAGCTAAAGAGGTCTTGCCTACTCCCGGCGGCCCCACAAAACACAAAATCTGCCCCTTCGTAGACTTAACAAGTTTTCTGACGGCCAAATATTCGAGTATTCTTTCCTTTGGTTTTTCGAGACCAGAATGGTCTTCGTCTAAAATCGCGGTGGAATTGGCTATATCAAGGTTATCTTCAGTCGCAACCGACCATGGCAATGCGGTCAACCAATCGATATAGTTCCTTGAGACAGTAGACTCGGGCGAAGTAGGATACATCTTTGAGAGCTTATCAACTTCTTTAAGCGCCGCTTCCTGCGCTTCTCTGGACATTTTAGCTTGGTTGATCTTATCCTTGAGATCAACCATCTCATTCTTATGATCGTCTTTTTGCCCAAGCTCTTTCTCGATGGCTTTCAGCTGCTCTTGAAGAAAATATTCTTTTTGCGCCTTCTCGATCTGTTTCCTGACGGTAGAAGATATCTTCTTCTCTATCTGAAGTATCCCAATCTCCGAGTTTAGAACCTCGATAAGCTTCTTAATCCTATCAACAGGATTTAAGATTTCCAGAACAAATTGCCTCTCTGGAATTCTTAAAGTAACATAGGAAGCAACGGTATCCGCCAGCTGGTCGGGGTTATCGATGTTCGCGATAGTGGCAAAGGCTTCTGCAGGAACCCTTTGATTCAGCTTGACGTACTCTTCAAACTGATTCACGAGTGAACGCATAAGCGCCTCAACCTCGATTGTCTTCTCAATAGTGAAAGAAAGGCGCGCTACCTCAACTTTAAAGTAATCTTTGTCGGGGATAAATTTGTTTACACGGGCGCGGTATAATCCCTCGACAAGCAGCTTATAAGAGCCGTCGGGAAGTTTTACCGACTGAATTATATGCCCGACCGTTCCTATATGATGAATATCATCAGGAGCGGGATCTTCAATCTTAACGGCCTTTTGCGAACAAAGAAGAATTGTTTTATCGTTTTCGTTCGCGTATTCTACCGCTTTAATGGACTTATCCCTTCCGACAATAAGGGGTATAAGCGCGCCGGGAAAAACAACCATGTCTCTCAGCGGCAATAAAGGCAATGAGTTATCGTTATCTTTATTGCTATCTTTTTTATGCATTATTAATTCCGCTTGTCGGCGGCTTTCTCTTTTTTAACAGGATAAAATGGATCTACTACATTGTAACATAAATTTTATACTGTTCGAGCGAGGCCATTGGCCGAGTCGAGAACCACAGATATGCCTGCCTGTCGGCAGACAGGGACAGCAGCAGAACTTCTCGACTCACTCCCTGCCTACCGGCACCTGTCTGCGTGCCACGCACAGGCAGAGGCAGGCCTGCGGTCGTTCGCTCGAAGAATAAGTGTTTGCTGTCTCCAAGGACTACCATGAATTAATGTTACAGTGCACTACTACATTGTAATATTACTGAATTCATCTGCTTGTCATTCCCCGACTCGCAGACTGGGACACAATGTAGTTGCTCGATTTATCGAGCACAACATATCGGCCCAATATCATGCCTGAGGCAGACCCGCCTCCGGCGGGAATTGGGCAACTACAATATGTTGATCTATTTAGTCAAGAAAAATAGTTATGACACCGGTCTCCAAACCGGGCAATGACAGTAAAAAATCTACGTTACAATGCGCTACTTCTTTTTTCCTGTAATCACTTCATCAATAATACCGTAGGCTTTTGATTCATCGGCGCTCATAAAATAATCTCTATCGGTATCTCTCTTGATCTTATCCAAGGGCTGTCCGGTATGCTTTACTAATATCTCTTCGATTTTATCGCGCAATCTCAATATCTCTTTCGCCTGAATACTAATATCGGAGGCGGCGCCCTGAACCCCTCCCCATGGCTGATGGATCATTATTCTGGCATTAGGAAGAGTGCATCTTTTTCCTTTGGTTCCTGCCGCCAAAAGAAGAGCACCCATCGAAGCAGCCTGTCCCACGCAATAGGTGCACACATCGGGCTTCACAAACTGCATCGTGTCGTAAATCGCTAAGCCTGCGGTTACCTCTCCGCCTGGGCTATTAATATAAACACTTATATCCTTGTCAGAATCTTCCATCTGCAAAAATAACATCTGAGCTATTACTAGATTGGAAATAACATCATCTATGGCGGTACCTATAAAAATTATCCTATCCTTAAGCAGCCTTGAATAAATATCATAGGCTCTTTCTCCGCGTCCGGTCTGCTCAACAACCATGGGAACCAATGTCTGCATTCGTTCTCTATCGTTCATAGCTAACCTCCTTCTGGGTAGGGGCAGACCCCTTGTACCTGCCCAAATAAGTAGCCACCCTGATAATATTAGGGCAACCACGGGGAATTGCCTCCTACTTTTCTTCTATCTTCGCGTTCGCGACCAAAAATTCCAACGCTTTATCCTGTAAAATATCCGATTTTATATCTTCCAGCAAATTGTTTTCCATAAGATAATTCTTCATCTCTTCCGCGCCGCGTTTCGAACGAGCTGCTAAAAATTCGACGCGCTTGTCAACCTCTTCTTTGCCAACACTCATACCTTCAATCTCAGCCAACTTCTCCAAAATTAAAAAACCTTTTATTCTCTTAACAGCCTCATCTTTTAATTTATCTTTAATAGCCGCTTCCTGGCTGCCGATATCCTCTTTCTTGTAACCCATATATTCCAGCCTTGAATGGGCCTCTTTCAATAGACGCTGTTCCTCATAATCAACCATAACAGACGGCGCCTCAAAATCAGTTGATTTTATAAGCTGACCGATTAAATCTTCCTCTATCTTAAATACCGCTTCCTGCTCCTTTGTCCTGGCAAGTTCTTCCCTGATATTGCCGCGCAGTTCGAGCAAAGATTTAAAACCTCCTACGTCTTTCGCGAAATCATCGTCAACTATAGGCATTATCTTCTCTTTTACTTGGTTTATAGTAATTATAAACACGGCCTCTTTTCCAGCTTGCTCCTTACGGGGATAATTAGCTGGTAAAGTAGTCTTGACCGTCCTCGAGTCTCCGGGATTAACGCCTAAAAGCTGGCTTAAAAATTCCGGTTTAGTTGATTTTGGATTTAAGGGAAACCATACCGCGTCATTTTTTTCACCGGGTTTTCCCTCAACCGATATCTCGACATCGCACAAGCACCAGTCGTTCTCTTTGGACGAGCGTCCTTCTGCATCCTTAAGTTGCGCGTGACGTTCCTGTAATTCCTCTATAACTTTATCAACTTCTTCCGTAGACACCTGAACCGCCTGCTTTACGGATTTTAGCCCTTTGTAAGACTTTAATTTAACCTCCGGCCTCACACTTATCTCCGCTTTAAATTTAAAAGGTCCGCCTTCTTCAAAGATAACGTCTAAAACCGCCGGCGATCCAATAATATTCACGCCGGCATCCGCGGCGGCTTTTTTCACATTATCTAAGATAAGGCGATTTTTCACTTCTTCGCCGGCTTTATCCTTGTAGTGCGCTTCTACCAAATAACGGGGCGCTTTACCAGTCCGAAACCCCGGAATCTGGGCATATTTCTGGATCTCGGAGTAAATCCGGTCATATTCGCCGGAAACCATATCAAAAGGTATTTCAATCTCAAACTGCCTGCGCGATCCCGCAAGTTCTTTTGTCTTTATCTTCATTTTCTTTTTACTTTCAGGTCCTGATGAGCCCGAACTTACCATCCTTTCTTCTGTACATCACATTTATTCTTTCGTCATCGGAATTTCTAAAAACCAGGAACTCATCGCTGGATATCTTGAGCTCTTCGGCCGCTTCCTCAATAGACATAGGTTTTTCGGAAAAACTCCTGATTTCAACAATTCCGGTTATTTCCTCGCCGCTTTTTTCCGAGTCTGAACTTTTATAAGCTGATTTAACCGCGTCAACTTTTACTTTATGCGCCTGTTTCATCTTATGTTCCCTAAGGCGTTCGTGAAATTTTCGCAACTGTTTATCCAGCGATCCTATCGCTCCGTCTATTGAAGCGTACATATCCGAGGTGGTTTCGGTGGCGGTAATCTTCAGGTCTTTCCCCATTAAGGTTACCTCGGCTATATGACGAAATTTCTCAACCGCTAATATCACATGCGCCTCGAGAATCTTCGTAAAAAACTTGTCTAACTTCACGATTTTATCATTTACGTGCGATTTGATGCCTTCTGTTATATCAAAATGCCTGCCGGTTATGACTATGTTCATAAGAAACCTCCTCTTTGAGTTATGAGTTGTGAGTTATGAGTTATGAGTAAAAAATGACGATAGAAATTTTTGATGCGGGTATCTAAATGATTTCTGTTTTCAATCAGAAATCATTGTTTTACCTGTCTCATTACTCAAAACTCATTGCTCATTACTTAAAATCACATCCTAAATTTCTCGCCCAAATATATCTGCCGGGCACTATGGTCAGAGATCAATTCTTCCGCTGTGCCGGATATTAAAACTCTGCCCTCCGCCATTATGTAAGATCTATCGGTAATGGAGAGCGTCTCGCGGACATTGTGGTCGGTAAGCAAAATTCCCAACCCTTTTTCCTTAAGCGCGCAGATTATCTCCTGGCATTCTGCCACGGCTATAGGATCAATCCCCGAAAACGGCTCATCCAACAGAATAAAAGATGGCTCGGTAACAAGCGCGCGCGTGATCTCCAAGCGCCTTCTCTCGCCGCCTGATAAAGTATAGGCATAATTTTTGGACAAATGCGATATTCTTAGCTCGGCCAAAAGCATTTCCAGTCTTTTCTTGCGCTCCCTGTTCGAGATCTTTAGCGTTTCCAGTATCGCCATTATGTTCTCTTCTACGGTCAGCTTCCTGAATATAGAAGGTTCCTGCGCCAAATAACCTATTCCGCAGCGAGCGCGCCTGTGCATAGGCAAATTAGTTATGTCGCGATTATCAAAGACTATCCTACCGCCATCAGGCTCTATCAATCCCACTATCATATAGAAAGTGGTGGTCTTGCCGGCGCCATTCGGCCCGAGCAACCCAACTATCTCGGCGCGCTTAACGAAAATCTCAACGTTATCAACAACGCGCCTCTTGTTATAAGATTTCTGCAGTCCTCTTGTCTCGAGCAAATGCATTTAAACACAACCTCGGCTAATTACTTTACCAGCCGCTTTTCCGCCAACTCAATAGCCTTGCCGGAATAAATAACCAACGGCTATTAAAACTATGCAGCAGGGCTGGTTTTAATTAAAATCCTGTTTTCGCGGAATCCGCGTCTTCGGGATATATTGTTATTTTAGGCGAACCTGTTAGGATAATCTTCTCTTCCTGAGCCAGGTACACAGCTTCGTCACTTAAAGTCCAACTGCCGCCGCGAACAATCTTGACGTTCCCACTAGCGACTATCTTTGTGACTTGATGGCTTTTAGGGTCGTAATACGCCGTCGCTTTGTCGCAATGTATTTGCCCGCGCTCGTCTTCGACTTTTACTTTATTATTAAATTCCGCGTAGTTTTTTCCATAATCGAACTCCATTGGCCCTTCACAGGTTATCACCGTCTTAGGCTTAGCCGTAGTTATCTTAACATCTCTCTTGAACTCGATTTGTTTTAAATTAGGACTTCCTTCCGCTCCCGTTGAAAGAGTCTCAACGTCTTCACGCGTAACCTTAACGGGTTTATCAGTATAAATTTTTCCTTCGGAGTTTTTCCAGTCAAGCGTCTCGGTAGTCATCTCGGTGCCATCTGTGGAAATTAACTTAACATCTGACTCAAGATGGACATCGTTAGAAACCCTGTTGAATACGCCTTTATCCGCAACAAGGGTTACGTTTATCTCCTCTCCATACGCTTTAGCCACGACATCCGTTAGATTAACCAGTTCAGGCATTATATCCGCAGACTTGCCCTCAACCTCCCATTTCTTCTTTCCGTTATTCTCATAACCCGCAAGCGAAAATGACATAACTTTATTCTCGGCGCTAAGCAATAAATCTTCAACGCCTTCCTTAGACGCTTCTTTAGGTTTTTCACCGCAACCTAAAAAAAACGCGCCAAGCACAATGAAAAATATTAAACCGCGCATATCTGTTCTTTCGTTTTACTTGCTCCTATTCGGCTTGAGCATATTTAGCCGGACGAAGCGCTGAATTAATCCCGGGCAATATCGAAAGGTTCGTCTTCCATCTATCATGCATCCATACCCATTGCGAAGGATACTTCCGAACATAGGATTCCACAATGTTCGACCACTTCTGAGTGTTTACTTTAATATCTATTTCTCTATTTCCCGTAATCTCCAATTCCAGAAGCCCTTCGATGCATATCTTGTGCCCTGACCGTTCACGCACTATAAACATCGGAATTATAGGCGCAGCTGTCATTAATGCGATCATTACTGGAGCAGTGGGAGTATACGTTGGATGCCCCATAAAATCAACGAATATTCCTTCAATAGAATCAATATCCTGATCCGCCAGTATGGCTAATGACTTACCGTCTTTAAGAATCCGCAAGATTGTCTTAGTGGAATCATCGCGGTAAATCACATTAACGCCCATCCTATCGCGCAAAGAACTGACAAATCTATCGAACTTCTCGTACCTTAAACGGCGCGCTATCACAGTAACAGGATACTTCTTCAATCCAAAATAACCGGCCAAAAGTTCCCAGTTTCCTAAATGAGCGGACAGAACTATAAAACCTCTTTTCTGTGAAAGAGCTTTTTCAATTATATCCAACCCTTTTATTTTAACATACTTATCGATATTTCCTGGGGATAATTTAGGAAAACATAAAATTTCAAAAAAACTCTCTCCTAAATTTCTAAAGACTCCCTTGGCAATTATCCATATCTCGGCCTCGGATTTTTCGCCATGAAAAGCAAACCTCAGATTCCTTAAGGTCTTCTTTCTCTGCGCAGACAACAAAAAAAAGGCGCATTCTCCCAACCGCCTGCCTATAAACTCATTAAATTTTATCGGAAAGAGAAGCGAAATAAAACTGGCTATTTTAAGAAGGTAATAAAGATACCTTCGTCTAAGTCTATGCTTCACAGAATTATATTACCAAAATGAAAATACAAAGTCAAGCTTTAGGATTAACTACACCGCGCTGATTTTCATTGTATTTCCCGCTATTTGCGGCGCTTGACTTAATGCCTCGTTTTATCCTAAAAAGTAGCTTGCGGCTTGCCGGCCAAGCAATTTTTAAAGCCAGTATACTATTTTAAGTTACATCTGCCTAGATTAGCGCTCGCAAAACTATTTACAGATAAGGTATGGCCATCGGTTTCGGCGAATATAGCCCCATCCCTGTTTGTTCTGAATACTCTCATTCCCTTGGCTGCCAATACCTCCTCGATTCGCTCGGATCTGAGAATTTCGTTCGCGGCGGCGCCTTGGGATATAACTGCATATTCAGGGAATAAACCATTAATAAAAGACTCTCCCGCGAGTGTAAGTTTTTCGCCATGGTGAGGCAGCGTAAGCAAGGAGGCTCTTGTATTAGGCCTATATGTCATTACCTCAGACATGGCCTTTTCACCAATATCTCCGCAAAAAAACATGCTTATTTTTTTATACTTCATATTTATCAGCACAGACCTGTCATTCTCACTGACGTCTTCTCCATATAAAAACTCATCAGGCGGATTAAGGCAAAATAAATTTACGCCACACGCTCCTTCTATTGAGTCGCCTCTCTTGAGAACAGTCGCTCTTGTCTTCTTTTCAGCGATAAGATTCTCAAGATTTTTATAAACGCTTGAATCGGATTTTGCGCCGCCATAGAATAACCGGCCTACCCGCAATTCAGACATAACCGTAATCAAGCCGCCGCAATGATCAGAATCGGGGTGCGTTAAAACCACCGCATCAATCAAATATACGCCTTTATTTCTTAAAAACGGCAATATAACATTCCTGCCGGCATCTTCATTTCCGCCATCAATGAGCATATTACCGCCGCGTGGAAATTCTATGAACGCCGAATCGCCGTGTCCAACATCAAGAAAAGTGACTTTTAATCTTTCATCAGCCGGAACTAAGGCGCTTTTCCATACAATAACATTAATGATCAAAAATGCGGCGATTAAAAGCTTTCCTGAAGAAATCTTGAGCCGCCTACGCTCCATCACAGTCATAATAAACGCGTAATATAACACTATAAAATGCCAGCGCGGTTTAGGCAGGTACACGTGAGATAAAAAAACCTTCGAAAAAATATCGTTTGCGGAAAAAAGAGTCGCGCACAAAAAAGAAGTTGCCGCCGCGAATACTTTAGCCGCCGGTGGAATAATAAAACTTGAGGCGATAAACACAATGCCTGAAGCAACTATGAGAAACGACAGAGGCACAACCAATAAGTTGGCAATAACCGTTACAGGAGTCACAATATTATAATAAAACAGGACTAACGGAAGAATGCCAATCCAAACAGAAAATGAGACAAAAAAGGCCTCCAGGAAATATCTCTTTATCCGACCCATAAATAGAACGGATAAGCTTCTATCATAACTGAATAATTCTTCAAAGCGCGGCGTCAAATACAGAATAAAGATTATTGAAAGAAAAGAAAGCTGAAAACCGACATCGAAGAGAGACAATGGGTCAATCCCTAAAATTATTACAGCCGCCAAGCCCAGTGAATTCCACAAAGAAATTTCCCTGGCGATAAGCGCTCCGAATAAAACCGCAATGGCCATTATAACCGCTCTTATCACAGAAATAGTTCCGCCGGTCAAGATAGCGTAAAAAATAAGCAAAAAAATGCTCACTATCACGCCGAGATTTCTTGGAACGCGCGCCGCGCTAAAGATGATCATCGCCAAAAAAACAAGAAACCCCACATTGAGACCGCTGATAGCGATAAGATGCATTGTGCCCGTCTTTACAAAAGTATCTTTGATCTGAAAATCCATATTCCCGCTCAAGCCCAATAAGACGGCATTTATAAAATCCGACTCATCCTTCGGCAAGCTGGCATCTATCAAATCTCTTATTTTCTTTTTGATTCTAAACGCCATCCGAAAAACCCGATTGCCGCCGTTTCTCTCAAGAATAACGGCATCTTGCCCCTTGGCCCTCAAAATGGAAAACATCCCTCTTCTATTTAAATATTCCGCATAATTAAACTGGGCTGGATTTCCTGGACGCGGCGGAATAGATAAAAATCCCTTTAGTAATACTTTATCGCCGTATTCCAACATTGTCTCCGAAGAAATATCGTCTATTAGAATGCTGGTTTTTCCGCAAACAT
This sequence comes from Candidatus Omnitrophota bacterium, assembly GCA_043798215.1. Lineage (GTDB taxonomy): Bacteria > Omnitrophota > Gorgyraeia > Pluralincolimonadales > Pluralincolimonadaceae > JAZDOX01. The sequence continues at coordinate 17,976 of JAZDOX010000108.1, forward strand.
TTTTTTTCGAGCCCTCTTCAATAAGACACTCCGATTCCATTATAAAATTCATCTTCTCTCCGCCATAATAACCCGGAACAATCTTTGGTTCACTTATGACTATGCCCGAAAGATAAACTTCGCGGGGTTTCTGGAAAGAAAAATTCTTTAAATGATAGGGCGGGAAAAATTGATTTATCGAGAGAATCAGGCAACCGATAAAAAAGGCCGTAACGCAAATAGATAAAATAGAGGCTGTCTTATTTTTTATCGTAACAAGCGAGATTGGTATAAAGCAGATAGAAATTAACAGGGAGAATAAAACGGGGATTTGGATAAGATTCCTTGTCCAAATCCCCAAAGAAACACAAACCGCCAGCCATGCCAAAGGAGCGTTCATACGAAAAGCGGTTAGTAAAAACCAATTTTACGGAATTTGTCCGGCAGGCTGCGCAGTCTCCGGAGAAGGCGTAGCTTCTTGTGAAAGCGCGGCCTCTGAAGAAGGCGCAATCTCCTTATTTTCTGGAGTGACAACCTCCGACTGAACAGGTTCCGCCTTCTCTGTGTTCAGCACGGGCTGTTGTTCTTCTTTGAAAGACGGTTGTAAAATATCTTTATGCACAACTACATTTTCTTTCTCTCTAATAGACTTAAGCATAGCCTCAAAACGCTCTTTTCTCTTCTCCGCCAAAAGTGTTTGTTTAAGCTGGTCTTTTACCTCTTCAAACGTAAGATCGCGCTCGGGCTGCCTCTCATCCACCTTAATCACGTGATAACCAAACTGTGTCTTGACAACTCCGCTCAATTGTCCTGTCTGCAGATTAAAGATAGCTTCTTCGAATTCTGGAACAGTTTGGCCATGGGAGACAAATCCCAGACTCCCGCCTTTTTCCTTACTCGGGCATTTTGATCTTTCTTTGGCCAAAACGGCAAAATCCGCTCCACCCTGAAGTTTAGCAAGAACATCTTTCGCTTCATCCTCGGTATCCACAAGAATATGAGACACCTTTATCTTTTCAGGCTCTCTGAATTTATCTTTATTGGCTTCGTAGTAACTTCTCGCGTCTTCATCCGAAACCGCCACTTTATCTTCTATTTCTCTTTTTAGATATTCCCTAATAATCACATCCTTCACCACATCTTCTACTTGTCTCTGAATCGCGGGATCCTTGTCTACGCGTTCCCTTAATGCTTCGCTATATAACAATTTCTGGTTAATCATACCATCAAGAAATATATCCTTGTGCGTCAACGCTGCCGCCTGATATTGTTTCGGAACACTTTTTATCATACTATTTAATTCATCCATCGTGATCTTTTCGTTTCCGATTTCGGCAACGACTTCGCCAATTACAGGCGCCGCCATACTCGCCTCTTTCTTGCCTATTTGCTGATTTCCGGTCTCCGGCTTATTCGCCGCCTTGCATCCAAAAGCCGCAAGCGCGATAAAAACAGCCGCGATTACCGCGATTGTTCTGCACTTAAACATTTTGAGATACCTCCTTTGTTATCCAACTATATGGCTTATTAACATACCACATAAACTCGAAATAAAATAAAGAAAAACAGGCCTGCGATTAAAATTAATGGATATAAATAACATTCCATATTAATGTAAATTTAGTCTCTAACACATTTTTGCGAGGTCTTAACCAAATACATCCTTTAGTAAAAACCCCCCGGGGAATCAGCCCCAGGGGGTTTGATACATCTATCCCGTCAGAGAACAAGATCCCCTAACGCGATTTACGGCTGATTTAGAAAGCGACTTTTACCGAACCGGTAACGGTTGTTGCTATGTCATTGCTCTTTGTGTATGAAT
>JAZDOX010000109.1:0-15268 GCA_043798215.1 Candidatus Omnitrophota bacterium
ATTCATACACAAAGAGCAATGACATAGCAACAACCGTTACCGGTTCGGTAAAAGTCGCTTTCTAAATCAGCCGTAAATCGCGTTAGGGGATCTTGTTCTCTGACGGGATAGATGTATCAAACCCCCTGGGGCTGATTCCCCAGGGGGTTTTTTGTTAAAGCATGCGGGTGTGTTACGGGCGCAAAGACAGCGATAGGGGGCACAGCGAAAATTTTTTAATATGATATCCATTATAGTGCCGGTTTATAATGAAGAAAAAAATTTGATTGAGCTAACGGAAAAAATTTTCACGGCAGCTTCAAAATTCAATCAGGATTTTGAGATAATATTTATTGACGATGGTTCAACTGATGGAAGCTTGGAGGCTATGAGAAAGCTCCGCGATAGTCTTAAAAAAATCAGGATTATAAAGTTTGATCGAAATTACGGCCAGACTTCGGCGTTCGACAGCGGTTTTAAAGCCGCGCGAGGGGATATAATTATAACTTTGGATGCCGACTTACAGAACGATCCTTTGGATATGCCAAGGTTGATAGAAAAACTGAAAGATTGCGATATGGTCTACGGCTGGAGAAAGAGGAGAAAAGATCCTCCGATGAAATTAATCGCCTCAAAGATTGGAAACTTTATAAGAAACAAACTAACCGGAGAAGACATTAAAGATACCGGTTGTTCCTTAAAAGCGTATAAGAAGAGATCTCTGAAAAGCTTAAAATTATTTAACGGGATGCATAGATTTTTGCCAACATTGTTAAAGATGGAAGGATTCTCCGTAAAAGAGCTTGAGGTATCTCATTATCCCAGAAAATTTGGAAAGTCAAAATACAACACCAGAAAAAGAATACTGTGGCCTTTCCTTGATCTTTTAGCGGTTTGGTGGATGAAGAAAAGGCGCCTTGAATATAAGCGGGAGGAAGTATGAGAGTTGAGGCGTTGAACTTTTGGGTTATCTTTGGATTATTGGGTCAGTTCTTCTTTTTTATGCGCTTCATCGTGCAATGGATCGTTTCCGAAAAAAAAGGGAAAAGCGTAATTCCGGACGCCTTCTGGTATTTAAGCATTATCGGAGGTATTATACTGCTTTTTTATTCGATATATAGAAAAGATCCTGTCTTTATTCTGGGCCAATCAGTCGGTTCATTTGTCTATGTCCGGAATATAATGCTTATACGTAAGAAAAAAGAAGATGCGGTTTTTTAAAAACGCCGTTTTTCCTTTAATAATTATCTTGGCCTGCGTTATGCTCTTTTTTATTAATTTAGGAAAAAGAGGGTTGTGGTCTCCTGATGAAACCAGATATGCCGCTGTTTCAAAAGAAATTTTATACAGCGGAGATTGGATTAACCTTAACAGGAATGGCGAAGCCTATGCGCAAAAACCGCCCCTCTTTTTTTGGTTAATCTCGGCCTTTGGCATTTTATTAGGAAGAATTTCGGAATTTTCCGCGCGTTTACCATCGGCGTTGTCAGGGGCGGCCGCGGCGTTAATAACCTATTTTTTCGCGGATACTTTATTCTTTAGTAAGAGAGTCGCGTTATTTTCCGCATTAATCCTTATAACCTCTTTTGCTTATCTGGCGGCTTCACAATGGGTAATACTGGATCCTCTTTTATTAGTTTTTGTTATTTTGGCTATCTTTACGCTTTATCTGGGGTTAACGCGCCCCGGTACAAGGCTGGCGTTTTACCTTGCGGCATTTTTTTTCATAGCATGCGGAGCGCTCACGAAAGGGCCGGTTGGATTAATTTTACCGGTTTTGGTAATAGGCTTTTACGCGCTCCTGATAAAAAAATCGCGTGATTTGTGGACGGTTGAATTTGTTATTGGCTTGATAATGTTTATCTTGATAGTGTTGGCGTGGTTGATTCCCGCTTGCGTGAAGGGGGGAGCCAGCTACACAAACGAATTGCTTATAAACCAGATATTCGGCAGATTCCTTAAACCGTTCGACCACAAAGAGCCATTTTATTTTTATTTCTTAAGATTTCCGCTTGAGTTTCTTCCCTGGTCGGTATTTTTGCCCTCAACGATTATTTATCTTGTAAAAAACAAGATAAAAGAAGATGCTATAAAATTAATTTTCGCGTGGTTTTTGTCCATCTTTATTTTCTTCACAATCTCTAAATCAAAGAATGATTTATACATATTACCGGCTTATCCGGCTGCCGCTATGGCGATTGCTTATTACTTGGAAAACAGAATTAGATCGAAAACAAAGATTTTAATTTATATTGTTGCCGGCGTCGCTGTTTTGAATATAATATTAACGTATGCTGTTTTTCCTCGCTTTGATAAATGGAAGTCGCCGAGATATCTCGCGCGAAAGATTATAAAGCATATAAAACCGGATGATGAAATTGCGACTTTCAAGGCGAATTCGGTATACTGGCTTTATTACTGTGACAGGCGCCGCATAAAAGAGCTGGACGGATTCGACGCGCTTAACTCATATCTGGAATCTGGCAGAAAGGTTTTTTGCATTATCGAGAGCGGCAATCTTGAAAATTTCAAGGAAAACTACAAAACAAAAGCGTATGTTCTTGAAGAAGCGCCTTATGGCCGCAAAAAAATCTTCACGCTGATTACCAATGGGTATAGATAAAATGTCTTACGATAAGCCTCTTTATGTCGCGTTTGTATGGCATATGCATCAGCCGTATTATACGGATCTTCTTAGCGGAGAGACGAGTATGCCTTGGGTCAGGTTCCATGCCATAAAAGATTATCTGGATATGGCCGAAATATTGAGGGAGTATCCTAATATACATCAAACCTTAAATCTTGTTCCTTCGTTGATTGAGCAAATGGAAAATCTCCTGAACCCGTCATTAAGAAAAGACACTGTTTTTGAATTGACTTTAAAGAAGCCCAAAGAATTAACGGAGCAGGAAAAAATTTTTATACTCAGAAATTTCTTTATGGCCAATTGGGAAACAATGATAAAGATATTTCCGAGATATTCAGATTTGCTGGCGAAGAGAGGCAAGCATTTTTCATCCGATGAAATACCGAATGCGCTAAAGCATTTTACGGACAAAGATTTTACCGATCTTCAGGTTTTGTTCAATCTTGCCTGGTTTGACCCGTCCTACAGGGAAAAGGACCCCCATTTGCGGGAATTGACGAAAAAAGGGAAGTATTATTCGGAAGATGATAAAAAAGCAGTTTTGGAAAAACAGCTTGAGATCTTGCGTCGTATAATCCCAACGTATAAAAATATGCAGGACGAAGGCGCCATAGAAGTCTCAGTGTCTCCGTTTTATCATCCGATACTGCCTTTGTTATGCGATTCGGACGTTGCCAAAGTCTCGTATCCGGAGATTAAGCTGCCCAGAATCTCTTTTCGCCATCCCGAGGATGCCAAATATCAAATAGATTCAGCCGTGAGGTATTATGCAGAAAGATTTGGCAGGGTTCCCAGGGGAATGTGGCCATCGGAAGGTTCAGTGAGTCAGCAGGTGGTCAATCTTGCCATTGAGTCGGGGTTAAACTGGATAGGTACCGACGAAGAGATTTTATTTAGATCTCTGGGAAAACAAAAAACCCCGGAATTATTATATCGGCCTTATCTGATGCAGGGTAAATACGGTGAATTGTCCATTATATTCAGGGACAGGGCATTGGCGGATTTAATAGGATTCACATATCAAAGTTGGCCCGCGGAAAAGGCCGCTTCGGATCTGATAAGCCGTTTATATTCGATACGCGGTTTGCTTCCGAACAGCGAAGAGCCTTTTTTAGTCTCAATAATTCTGGATGGCGAGAATGCCTGGGAATATTATCCTAATGACGGCAGAGATTTCTTGAATGCTTTATATAGGAGGCTAAGCGCCGATAATAAGATTAAGCTGGTTACTGTCTCCGAATTTTTGCAGAGTTATCCGGCCAGGAAGTCATTGCAAAATTTATACCCGGGATCATGGATAAACGCGAATTTTGCGATCTGGATAGGCCAGGAAGAAAAAAATCTGGCATGGGAATGCTTAAATGAGGCCAGGCAAGCTCTTGAAAGTTATGAAAAACGGTACCCTGAAGAAGTAAGCGCCGACAAACTAAAAAAAGCATGGAAGGAGATTTATATCGCGGAAGGCAGCGATTGGAATTGGTGGTTTGGGGATGATCATTCTTCCGCAAACGATGAGGAATTTGACCGTCTTTTTCGAACCGCCATCTTGAATGTTTATAAGCTTATCGAACAAAATCCTCCCGAGCGACTTTTAATGCCTATCAAAGTTAAAAAAGCTAAGATTGTAAGGGAACCCTCTTCGTTATTGAGCCCTTCAATTGATGGAATTGACACGAATTACTTTGAATGGTTCAATTCCGGTCTGATTGACGCCAGTAAAACCGGCGGCACCATGCACCAGGTGGAGACCATCATAAAACAGGTTTATTTTGGATTCGATATGGAGAATTTATATTTTAGGTTTGATTTATCTATGCCGCGGGAGAATTCAAACGGGCCTTTATGCCTAAGCTTGACGCTGCCGGAAAAGGGGATAAAGATAAGTCTGCCGATTATGGAAAGAAAAAAAGAAATAGAGTATGAAATTTGCCATAAAGGGGCCGATGAAACCTGGAGCGTTTATAAAAAAGAAACAACTGCGGCTTTTGAAAAAATACTGGAACTCGCCGTGAAATTTAAGGATATAGATTCCGCGCAGGGAGAAACAATAAAAGCGTTCTTGTCCATCGAGCATTCCGGTTTAGTGATTGAACATTGTCCGGAATACGGCCCTATTCAAATAGCCCTGCCCGAGACTGATTACGAATCGAGATTCTGGACGGTCTGATTCCTATCAAGTTGTTGACAGAAGCTCAAATACGGTATATACTTTTATAAAATGCAGATACTATTCTTTATTTTTATAGCGATATTGCTGATTATAATATATTTTCTTTCCTCGGACGAAGACAAGAAGACAGGCGCGAAGAACGAGCACAGTGGAAAGCTTGAAGAATACTGGGCGGAAAAGGAAAGAAGGAGATGTCAGCGTTTTGAGACGATGCTGAACGTTAGCTATAAACTCCTGAAGTCTTCTGAGGATCATTCTGCCGCAAGCAGCAAAAATATAAGCGAAGTTGGAATATGCGTATTGACTTACGAGATGCTTCCGATAAACTCGCCCATAGAGATAAAGATCGCGCTGCCTGACACAAGAGAACTCATTGATGTTAAAGGCAAAGTGGTTTGGCGCGAAGAGTCGGAAAAAGAAGATAAAGACGGGAAGAGGTCATTTTTAATAGGTGTGGAATTCGTGGATTTCGATCAAAAACATAAAGATAAGCTTATGTCTTATATGAACGCTTACTGTCCGGCGCATAAATGAAGAAGGCAGACGGCGTAAGAAAAATACTTCTAGGACTGGGTCTCGATTGCGATGACGGCCGAAAAAGAATAACCGTTGGGGAAAATTTCCGGCTATACGGCGGCTCAAAGGCAACACATGAGGAGATGAGGGAAAAGGCCGTAAAGTTCAACGAGCGCTTGAAAAAATGCCACAAGACCATAGACAGCGCGACCAAAAAGGAACTTTATGATATAGCGCATAAAGTCGGACTTAAGCCCCTTGAAAATATGAAAGGAGAAACCAATGTCGGTCCCAAGAAAACTTAGAGCAAGAAGAAGGAGAAAACGCTTTTCTGGAAAGCCCCATAAAAACGATAAAAAATAACGAATAGCGTATATCTCTTCTTTTGTTTAACCTGTTTAACCGCCTTATGGCAAGCAAAGCGGAAGGAAAAAATTTATGAGTAGTATATTTTCCGTAAAGAAAACCGGAGACCTGACAATAGCGGAATTCCTTAAGCAAGAGATAACTATGCATGAGATTGAAGAGGTAAAGAAGGAGCTTTCGGAGATTATCGAGAATGAAAGCAAGGATTTACTCCTAAGCTTTAAAAAATTGGAATTTATATCTTCATTGGTTTTAGCCGCTCTGGTTTACGTATTAAAAGAAGTTAGGAAGAACAACGGCAAGCTCAAATTCTGTGAATTAAAAGATAAGGTCAAAGAAGTATTTGCGGTAACGGATCTTGATAAGGTATTTGATATCTATCCCACGGAAAACGAGGCTCTCGCTAAATTCGTGGAAGAGGGCGTTAAAACGGCTTGATTTTTTCCAAAAAAGGCAGTCACAATTCCCGCCATAACCGTATAAGCGTATAAGTGCCAAATAAAAGATATGAAAGATAAATTTAAGGAATTTGCGGCTGAGATCGCGCGAAAAACCTCAAAGTATTTAAGGCGCAATTTGGGCAGGGTTAAAGAAATAGGCTATAAAGAAGAGATTATCAACCTTGTCACAAACGTAGATCGTAAAGTCGAAGAGATAGTAATAAAGACGCTGCAGAAATATTTTCCGGATGACGGCTTCCTATCCGAAGAATTCGGAGAAAAGAAGGGCAAAAATAACCGAAAATGGATAATAGATCCCTTGGACGGCACGACCAATTACGCCCACGGTTTTCCTTTTTACGCCGTTTCAATCGCGGTATTAGAGGATTTACGGCCAATTTTTGGTTTAGTATTTGACCCTGAACGAAATGAGTTATTTATGGCCGCCAAGTCAAAAGGCGCTTATTGCAATAAAAAAAAAGATAAAAGTCTCTAATATCTGTAACTTAAACGAAAGCCTTTTGGCGACAGGATTTTCTTACAAGATTAGGAAAGCCAAAGACGACAATGTGGGGCATTTTAAAGACTTCTTAAGGGTTTCGCAGGCTGTTCGTCGCGCCGGCAGCGCGAGCTTGGACCTTTGTTATGTGGCTTGCGGCCGTTTTGACGGTTTTTGGGAATTAGACCTGAATCCTTGGGATACGGCAGCCGGCTGGCTGATAATTAAGGAAGCAGGGGGAAAAGTAACTGCGTTCAATAGCTCTAAGTATAACCCATTTCTAAAGGAAATTCTGGCATCTAACGGTAAAATTCATAGAGAGATGTCCAGAATCTTAACCAAGCAAAACAGTAAAAACCCCCGCCTAAATACGGTTTAATCTTACCAAAATAGTGGTTAGTTGTCGCTCTAAGCAGTCTTAAAACCGAATCTGTTCATATTCCTATTTTCCCCACAACGTCCTATAATATATCAGGTGTCGGGAAAGGTATATAGAGGCTTCAAGAAGGGGGTTTCGAGGATTTCGAGGATTTTTTGCAGTTGTCTAAAAATTTATTTATATCGTCGAGTGTAAAGCGTCTTTTAGCTCCGATTTGGCGATAAGGCAACAAACCGGAAGACATATAATTATAAACAGTTGCCAAAGACGATAAGCCAACCATCTGCTGAACATCTTTAGGAGTAAGCAATTTAAAGGATTTATTTTCCATAGAACGCATTATAAAGCGTTAGAAAGTTTTTGTCAAGCAAAAAATTTCCTCAGATCCGTAGAAATTTATGATCCTGATTTTCTCGTCGAGAGAGTGATTATAATATTTTGAATAGCTGTAAAATAATATTGAGGGATAGTAATGCGGTTGTAATTATCGTTATGATTTTAAGCCGTTTAATGGACTTCTCAAGTTTCGTAAGCGAAGAATCTAATCTGTCAAAGCTCTCATCAAGATTACTCATTCTTTGCTTTTAAGGCAGAGGAGAGAAGGGCACATTTCGCAAGATCGGCCTTTGTAGGTGCGGCCAGTGCGGTTTTTGAGGCATTTCCGGCCAGTATGGCATAAACTCCGGAGATTTCCTGCCGGATTTGCATTACATCGGACTTGATGGAGCCGAAGAGAATGGTTGTAATGGTAAGGAAGACTGTTAAGCAAGCCAAAGGATTACATTTAAAAATATCGTTTATTTTCTTCACGCCGCGCGCCTATCCTTTACTTTAACCGAACGGATATAAACTTTCTCAAACCGTAGACAATTTATACAGTAGAGCTTTACTTTAATATGCTCATTGCCTAATATTTCAGCGATAGGCATTAAGACTTCACCGCAACAGCTTGATAATCCTTCCGTCCGCGCCTGAATCTTAATTTTGTCCATATCAAACCCTTACCTTCTTTAAAATCTCGCCGCTATGGGGCTTTGAAGCGGACTTTTTCTCGACGACAAACGCTATTTTTCTATATCCGCTATTATCTGCCTGCAAAACGGCTCAAGCAGCTCATACGATATAAAGAATCTGCTCCGGCCTTGCAACATCGCGGCCATAATCGCCGGCAAGTTTAAGAGCATTATAATAAGCGCGCCCTTGCAGGGTTGTCCTGTTAGATCGCACTTTCCGGCGTAATTCTTATCAAGCGTTATTTGGTATGTCATCTTTTTTGGTGATTATCATAACCAAGACCGCCAGCCAGAAGATTAGATTTGCGCCGATTATTATCCAGCCGAATTTAGCGGTAACGTCTTTGTGGACGTCCTCGATTTTTTTGATAATGCCGTCCATTATTTTGTGTGGCTCCTTAAATAATTCCTGATCCCTTTTTTGAGATGAGCTGGAGTGCGCGGGCTTTTAAGCGCGGCGCGCATTGCCTTGACTGGACTGCGTTTTCTTTTCATTAGAATTTAAACCCCCCGAATAGGCCGACTTCGGCCTCTTTGTTTGTATTTACCGAGCCAAACGCGCCGGTAAAGAATCTTTTTTCTTGATTATAGACGTTTGTTATCTGGGTCTTTCCGCCTGTTTGGTTGGTTATCTCTGTCTTGGGCAGGACTTCTTTTTTTGGAATGAATCTGTCGAATACATTTAAGACGAGGATAACAAGGAATATGATAACTGCGGCCTTTACGGCAAGAGAGATAACCTTAGCGTAATTTGTAAAACCCCAAAGCCCCGAAAAGAATTTTTTGATGTCAAAAGGTTCGCTCATCTTTTTTCGCCTGAGAGTAAGTAGAATAAGATTACTAACACCACTAAAACCCACATTTCATTTTGTCCTTTTTATTAAAAGTATCAAAACTAAAATTACAACAATAACGATAATCCCCGCGCCTATAGCCAAGTTTCCGCCTATGCCTTTTACGGCGTTAGTTATCACGTCCGGCACTAACTTTGTATCTTTATAGACTGTCTCAGAGGCTTCTTTCGGCGGGGTCTCGGCGGCCTTAGCTAATGTCGGATTATCTTTTTTAATGTCTTCCCAGAGCTTTGTCGGCGTGTATTCCGTGATAACGTTAAGGCGCCCCCACCTAACCGGCGGGATCCAGCCGGAATCTAACCATTGCGGGGTATTACAGACAGGGCAGGGGACAACCGATATTTTAGGGGCCAGGACGTCTGCATAGCCCACGGCCTCTAACTTACTTCTGCAATTCGGGCAGATTATCTGTCTTGTCATTATTCCTCCCAGCCGTTGATACAAGCATATCCGGTGGGCCCCGGCGAATCATTAACTAAAACAATGTCATAACCAGATAGTATCTTAATAGGCGTAGGGAAGTCGCGGCAAGCCGGAGGGAAAGCTCCCCCCTGGTAAAATCTCGCTAACTCATATAACGTTACATCAGCGGCGTCGCGCACACGGACAATAGTAGATACCCCTTGTCCTACTGTTGTAAGAGATGTTAAATAAAAAGTCTTGCCTGCGGTTACTGTATGGATTATTCCCGGTCCGATTACATTCTGCGCTAAACTTTTATTTACTTGTGTTCCGGTGTCTCCATTTAAACTTCGGACATAATTTTTTATCGCGGTTAATTCTGTCGTTTGCAGGGCTTCGGCCCGATGATCTATCAGCTGAAAGTCTTGCGGTGAATAAGCCGAGATAAGAAGCTCTATGGACTTGCCTGCCTGCGCCGCGCACGTCAAGAATAATTTTCTAAACGGCCTGATAAAAGACAGGCCTTTGGTAAAGCGGACGATCTCGGTATCTGTTGTGTTAAATTTAATGTCAAGATAAGAGCTGACATCTGTTGCCTCGATTACGCCGATAAAATTGCCTTCAAGGTCTAACTGCTTTTCGACTAAAGCGTTATCAAGCGGTATTATGAGTTTTTGCGGCTCTGACTTTATCATCGTTATTCCTCAAATCCAAATATTTTGCCGGCGGCAAGCTGGGCGGTATTATTTATCGTCAAAACAACATCGTAACCGGCCGGTATCTTTATTGGGTGCGGGAAGCTCAAAGGGATATTATTCTCAGTTGAGGTTTGAGCAACCATTATCTTAGCCAAATTGTATTGATCCACATCTGAGGCGTCTCGGACTTTGATTAACACTGTAACAGCGATGTTAGAGGTGCAGACTTCCAACAATAAAGACGTCAAATAAAAAGTCTTTAGCGCGGTTACGGTATGGATTATCGCGTCTCCTGCGGCCGTCAACTCGGCGGCCTTTATTATCTGGGTTCCTGTGTCGCCATTTAAGACGCGGGTATTTTTCTTGGTGTCTTCGGTGTAGGTTGAGATATTGGTCAACTCGGTTGTTTGAATTACTTCCGAGCGGTTATCGATGAACTGAAAAAGCTCCGGCGCGTATGCCGAGATTAAAAGCTGAATATTTTTTCCGGCTTGAACCGCGTTAGAAAAAAATATCCTGTTAAACGGCCTGATAAACGAAATTCCTTTTGTAAACCTCACCACCTCGCTGTCGAACTTATTAAACTTTATATCAACGTAGGTGTTTGCGTCTGAGGCGTCTATCACCCCTAAAAAATTCCCCGCAATGTCAAACTGCTTTTCAGAGAGGGCAACATCTAACGGCAGAGTTATCTTGACCGGCTCGGCGATTTCGTTTGCGTTTATGAGGCTTATAATCTCCTCGAATGGAAGCTCTTTTATCTCTTTGATATTGTATTTTTTCATTTGTTCAGGCTCTTAAAGATAAATATCCCCAAGACTGCAACTAATCCGATTAGGATAAATTTTGAATAATCCGCCGGTTGAGCGAGCGTTGCTGGAGTCGCCGGAGAAGTTTGACTATTTAGGTATATTGCGTTATTAGGCAATACCCCCTGAGTTACGCCGGCGGGGGTAACCGTTGACGGCATAAGAGGCGTTGTCTTGTAAATTATAGGGCTTATTGTAGTTTGGACCGGCTGGGTAGACTTAGGCGTTTTAACTGTTTTATATACGTCTAATCCCATACTGACTAAGTCCTGTAAATTGCCGAGCCAGCCTTTCGGCGGCACAGTGGGAGTTTGGTTGAATACAGACGGATATTGATTTGCTTCGTCAATAGTCTTTGCGGTTATGGTTTCCATAGGTTAAGCGCTCCTTTTTGTTATCATAGGCACAAGAAAAACTACTAAAATCCCGATAGCGGCCAAATAGATAAAATTGTCATTCTGCGCGGGCGGGACAGCCGGTATCTGCAAGCCGTTTATCTTTGCCTCTAAAAGTTGATAGCTATGCGCCTGATCTGATTCCGCTAAACCGGCAGGGGTTTCTTTTTGGACTGTGGGCTTAAAATTAGTCGTCGCAAAAGTGGACTGGCCGGCTTCCATTTTAGCGTTGTATGTTTTTATGACGCTATTGACAAAGCTCTCGACTTCGTCGTATTCCGCGCCGGTATATACCGGTAAAGCGTTAAAGTGAGGGACAGCCTGATATATTCTGTTGTATTCCTCGCTTCCTTGCGGGAATTGAGACAAGCCGATATTCAAGACCTCATTTATCGAGGCCTTTATCCGCTCGTTTCGCGCGGCGTCGTCTGAGGGCGGTTTTTTATTGCCTTTGATAAGAGGTATTGCCTGAGAGGCTATGCTAACCGCTCCTGTTATTAAGCTAATCGGATCCATTGTTTTTGCCTTTAAGCAGAATACGGGAAGAAAAGAATAATTTTTCCTTCCTTCCCGTATTCTTTGTTATGCGCGCTTTATCAGCCGCGTCGTGATTTTTATGACTTCCTTACACCCACCGGCGGGATATATTCCAATCCCACGACATAGACGTAACAAGTGCCTGACGGCGCGGCAACGTCTAACTCAAGCTCTAATGTCTCGCGTCCGGTTTGAGGCGTTACGTCGAGACAAGAGTTAAGCATTCCGTCCGGCATAAGATCCACATAATAGACTCCTGTTGACAGAGACTCAAGACTGTAGGCCTGCTTATAAATGTCTCTAAGCAATAGTCCGTTTACATCAACAAAACTTTCACTTCCCGATTTTAATTTTATTTTGTTGATAACGGAGTTTGAGCCTGCTCCGGCGTCCTCGACGAATAACATAAACGCCTTGTAAAAATTCCCAGTAGGGAGAGGCTTTATCTGAAAATTCGATGAGGCGCCAGTTATAGCAACCTTGTGAACAAGCGAAGTCCTGATATCGCCAAAGACGAAGTTATTAACCTCTGTCTCTTCGACAGTTGTTACGTTAAGGGTAAAGGCGGTTGTTCCGGCGGTAACGGTTCTATCTCCGCCGTTTATCATCGCAGAGGCCGCCGCCGTATCAACCAATAAATCAAGAGACGATAACCCAGAGCCCTTCAAGAGTGTGTCGAATGGCTTGATTCCGCGAAGATTCTCGAACGGGATTATTATTGTTCCGTTGACTGCGGTATTTGACTGCGCGTCGCCAGAGGCTAAATTAACAAGCGTAGGCGCGGTTCCCAAAAATACTTTATTTAACTCATACAACAGCCAGCCCGGAATTGAAACGACTGTATCGCCGCCGTTTCTTTTTATCCTAAGCGATGAAAGAAGGTGCCAAAGCCCTTGAGTCTTAGGAGTTCCGCTTGTGGTTCCGCCGGCTACTGTAATCGAGCCGGCAAGGCGTAAAGCTAAATGACGATGGGCGTAATTGCGCGGGATAGAAAAAGTCTCAGGTGTGCCCAGCGCCAAAGTCTTTGTTGATACTTCCCTGACGTTTCTCATAGTTTTATGCTCCTGTTAAAAGGTTAAAAGACTTATTGACCGACAACGATCTTGCGCACCTGAGGCACGCGAAAGATTATCGCGATTATTACAGCCACCAAAAGGAAATTGCCTATAATCTTCTGAGGTGTCGGTAAGGTTGGTAAGTTTGCCATTGTGATTCTCCTTTGTTTATCTCGCGTTTTTTGGTTTGACATTGCGGGGAAGCAATAAAAAAACGCGGGTTAAATTATTACTTCCCCGCGTTTTTGGTAATTCATCTTAAAGACAAGTAGACTTTATCACAGAATTTAATTTTGTCAAGGCCTTGATGTAATTTATGTAAAATCACTCATCATCAAAGTCCGGGCAGTTTTTATGCAGTCTCAAAAACACCTCAGTAGGGTAGAGAAGAGTCCTAATTTTATAGACTGCGTTATCCCCGAAGATGTTTGTCCAGCGCCCGTGTCTACAGGTAACTTTTTCCCAGCCTTTTATCATTTTACAGTTAAAACATCTGCAACATCTTACGGGAGGTTTTGCCGTCTTTGTATTCGATGTATTCAAATTTTTCAAGGTCTTTTAGCTCCTGTGATTTGTCTCCAAAAAAAGACTGTAGATATTTAATATCGTTAGGCTCGTGCTGTTGAAAAGAGATGAAGACGTCCGCCTGAGAAGTCAACATTCTTGGCGTCTGCGGCGGACGCTGTGTCGTTGTAATAAGCGATATTTTATTATGCCGCCCGCGCGCGATTATCGAACGAAAAGAGTCCGGGCACTTTGAGGAGTCCGAGACCGTATCAACCTCATCTACCGCGAAAAAAACATCATAGAGACAATTTACAATCTGACACACCGCGCCGAAATGCCTTTCAATGTAATCGGTCTCGTCTTTGTCTTCGGTTAAAACAGAGTTGATAGGCTTTCCTTTATCCGGCTGATAAATAACGCGATACTTCTTATGAAAGTTTATCGCAAGAAATCCAATAAGACTCTGCGGATCGCTTATCAAGACGCCTTCTGTCATCTGGCAAGTAGGGTCAAAGAAGATAACCCTTTCATTCGAGGATACTATTTTTTTTAACAGCGTTGTCTTGCCGCAACCTTTTCGCCCAAAGATAACGATTATCTCATTCGTCATTGAACGATAACTCCTTCCGAAGAGGGCGGGGAAGAGGACGAAGCGGGGTCGCCCTCTTTTGGTTTGTCTTTCGGTTTATCCGGCTGGGTAAACCATTCACAGCCGGTCTTTGCTAATATTCTAACCGCCGGATTATCTCCAACAAATGGCGCAACATACTTAGAGTCTAACTCGTTTAAGTCCGCGTCTAATTCCGCGCAAAGTTTTTGCTTCTGCTCTTGATTAAAACGCTCTTTACCGGTTAGGTCGCATAACTGGTCGCATATAGCAAGATAGAGAATTTTTACCATTCCAGAGGGGGAAGCAGGGTTTTCAGGGTTATTGCAGGGAGCTTCTAGGGCGCCATCAGGGTTGACGCTGGGTTGTTTTAGGGCGTCCTCTGGGTTAATTCCCTCGATTACAGGGGCGATTTTATCTATCTTCTGGGATAAATCCTTTAACTTCTGGGCCTGCTCGGACTCTTTTTGCGCCTCTATCTTAGAAGATAAAGGGGGAGTCGTCTCGGTCTTGGGTTTCTTCTGGGGCTTTTTTGACTTCATCTGGTTTTGCTCCTTTCATTTTTTTGGCCTTCTGGGAAGCGAACTTGGCCAAGTGGTTTACTTTCGCCTCGAGTTCGGCGATTTTATTTATCTCGCCGCCTTCAAAATAAGTTTTGCCCGTCTCGACTTCGATAGTTGCGTTACAGTTCTGGCACTTAACGGTCTTTGACATAGTTTTATTGCTCCTTTCTGGATTCGGGGATGTTCTTAATGCAGGCGTTTAAGAATAAAAAAATATCGTTGAAGTGCCCGACAAACTCTAATGCCTTCTTTCTTGGTAATGCTTGCATAATTTCTTTAAGCGCCTCTTCACAAAACTTTGCTTCTATTCTTGTAAATTTTCCCTGAGCCATTTCTGCCCCTCCTTTTAGTTAGATTTTGTAACCTTTATTTCCCTATTGCGATAGGAAGCAGGGATAGAATCATAAAAACAATCCCGAGGATCCCGCAAAAAAACAATGTTACAACCGAGAAGGCCGTCCTCTCTGTCCGCCTTGCGCGATAATCTTGTCTATTTAACATTTTTAGCGCCCCTCCAGAATAAATTAACATAATCGTCCGAACACATCGGACATAAATCCTTAAAATAAATCTGCGCGCCGCTTGCTTCGGTAAATTTTATCCTCAAGCGCGCGGTGAAGCGAGACTCGGTTTCCCTGTCGTGGCCGACTAACATCTCGGGACTGCCGTCAAACAACTCTTTACATCTGTCGCCCGGTTTTTTTTCGATAGGGACAGTAAAGAGCGTATAGGAGTTGTGTATAGTCCGGCCTCCTGATAGAATAATACAAGGAGGCAATAAGATGGAAGAAAATGTTAAGAAGAACGGGAAGAGAAAGCTCAGCGTGGAAGA
>JAZDOX010000021.1:0-14507 GCA_043798215.1 Candidatus Omnitrophota bacterium
TTCTTGAAGCTCCTTTTGATCTTTTTTTGTAAGTTTTAACTTTTTGGCTCTAGCCATGGGTATCTCCTCCTTAGAGATTAGTTTATCACAGCTAGATTTTTTTACAATCAATTCATCAATTTGTGTTACAATGCACTAGTGCTCTGTAACATTAATTCATGGTAGTCCTTGGAGACAGCAAACACTTATTCTTCGAGCGAACTCTCCGCAGGCCTGCCTGCCGGTAGGCAGGCAGTGAGTCGAGAAGTTCTGCTGCTGTCCCTGTCTGCCCTCGGCTTCGCTCGCCTCAATTTGCCATCGGCGAAGCGGACCGAGAGGCAAGCCGACAGGCAGGCATATCCATAGTTCTCGACTCGGCCAATGGTCTCGCTCGAACAGTATAAAATTTATGTTACAATGCACTAGGGCCAAAAAGAGGGAGAATCGCCTTAAGAACGGCCAAGGTAGAAAATGGTTGTATGAATTACTTGGGAGAGTTGGCAGAGTGGTCGTCCGCCACAAGGCATTGGCGGATAAAAATGCGGCGGTCTCGAATCCCGCACCAAAATCGGAAGGATGGCAGAGTGGTCGAATGCGGCGGTCTCGAAAACCGTTTCCCGAGTAATCGGGACGCAGGTTCAAATCCTGCTCCTTCCGCCATTAAATTTTTGGTGCGGGACGAATCCGCCACTTTTGTCTGCCATTAAATACGACAAAAGTGTCCTGAAGCCTGCCTAAAAAATGTAGAAGAGATTTTTTAGGCGTTTAGGCGAGGGGCAAAATTATTTGTCTCTAACGTTGCCATTGTTAACGCACAGGTCATAATCACGGCACAAAATTTAGGCTTAGGCAAGATAAAATGCCGGAGCTGTATAAGGCGAGGGCTCTAAGTAACCAAGTTAGAGCGCGGTTTTTTGTCTTAGCGGGATAGGTCGTTAAATAATGAAAAAGATATATCTTTTATATGCTATTATTTTGGTCTTTGTAATTTTTTTATCTCTGCCATTCGTGTTTCTCGTTAACAGAAAGCTTGGCTATTACGCTTACAAGCAGGTTTTTTACCGGACGCTCATAAACCATATAGTTGGCAGCGAAAATGACCCCGAAAAGGCCGCCATTATATTGATGGAATATTTTTACGACAATCTTTTTTCGCCGGACAAAGCCCGTATTGTGGATAAGGACGCTTACGTTAATTTAATTAGGGGCATTGCCTGGTGCGATCAAAGGGCCTGGACGATGGGCAAATTTCTGGGGCGGCTTGGAATAGACAACAGAATGATTATGATAAAGAATCCAGCCGGAATTTCTAATCATACGGCCTTGGAGGTATTTATAGATGAAAAATGGAGATATTTTGATCCTCAATACGGCATTTTTATACGCGGCGAAAACGGTGAACTCCTCTCTTACGCGGATATTTGCGCCAAATCGTACTTATTCTGCTCGACTCCCGCGATGTTGGCTGTCAAGAAAGTGGATGTCGCCAGATATGATAATCTCAAGGAATTTATTACCGCGAACATTTTTTACGCGAATCCGCTTAAGCCGGATGTCTGGAATAACCCCTTAAAGGGCGATGATTTTAAGCGCAGGGCGATAACCGGCACGCTGGATTTTTATTGTTTTATATTCAGAGATTTTTTCTCTTATTTGTACCAGGATCTTTACGCAAGTTTTTATTTGAACGCGAAAAACGGCGAGAATCTCTATCTTAGGGCCCGTAATTATGATTTATTTGGGAGAACGAGGCTGGCCGAGGATTATTATAAAAGGTCTATTACGGATAGCCGCAAAGGCGAAAATGCTATCTTCTTTCTGGCGGTTATGTATAATAAGATTAATGAATTTCAGCATTCAGCGGATACGCTGCGCCTGTTATTGGCCAGATACCCGGGCACAAAATGGGAGCCGTTTGTTTATTATTATCTGGGGCGCGATTGCGAGGAATTGAGAGATTACGCGCCGGCGAAAGATTACTATAAACGGGCAATGTCTATTTCCGATGATCTTCATCCTGCAGGAAGATTGTATAGCCTGCTAAACAGGCAATAAGGAATAAACGCGGAGAGGTGTGAGAGTGGTTGAATCAGCACGCTTGGAAGGCGTGTAGGCCTCTAAAGGGCCTCCAGGGTTCAAATCCCTGCCTCTCCGCCAAATTTTGCCCGAGTTAAACTATTGCAAAATTTGGCGGAGAATCGAAAATCGAGGTTCGATAATAGACGAGAATAGATTTTCGATTCGGTCAATTTTCGATTATCGATTTTCAAAGACTATGGCATTCCTATTTGAGAAATTAGATGTTTATCGGAAAGCTGTTGATCTCGCGGATAAAATCTGCGAATTAACGAAAGATTTCCAAAGGGGTAATTATTATTTAGCGGATCAGCTAAATCGGGCGTCATTGTCGATATCAACGAATATGGCGGAAGGTAACGGCCGATATCATAAAGCAGATAGAATTAATTTCTTTAGGATTGCGCGCGGCTCCGCATTTGAACGCGTGCCGATTTTAGAGATATGTAAGCGGAAGAAATTATTAGCCGATGATCGTAATGAAGAATTGAAGAAAGAAATCGAAGATATCTGTAAGATGTTATCAGGCCTAATAAATTGTTAGTGTCACTTTGGAATGTCCCCGTGCCGTGTTATAAAATGCCCGTTCGTAAAAATGTAAATCAACCTCTTGACAATACAACTATTCAGTTGTATTATTTATATAGATAGAAATGAGGGTTTGTGGGCAGTATAGCAAGCTATTATTATTTAACAGAATCCGGCAAATGTCCGGTCAGGGAATTTATAGATTCGTTAGACTTTAAGACACAACGCAAGTTCTTTTTTGTCAAAGAGTTATTAGAAGAATTTGGATATAAATTGCCATTTCCGCATGCCAAGTATATAGGAAATAACATATTTGAGATAAGATTTAGCGGCCAAGAGGGGCATATAAGAGTTTTGTATTTTTTTTATCATCAGGACAAAGTTGTATTCACTAATGGATTTGTTAAAAAGAGCGGGAAGGCGCCGAAAAATGAGATCGAAACCGCTATGGAAAGAAGAAGTAAATATTTAAACGAATTCAAAGGAGATAATTAAAATGAAGCTCGAAAGAGTGGACGAACATTTAAAAGAGAAACTGAAAGACCCTTATTTTAGAGAGCTTTATGATCTCGAAGAGCAAAAGTTAAAAATCGTCAAACACATCATTGATTATCGCATCAAAAAAGATCTGTCGCAAAAAGATCTCGCTGACAAAATAGGAGTAACGCAACAGCACATATCAAAAATAGAAAATGGCGAATTTAGCAGTATGACTACACTTGAAAAAGTGCTTCTATCTATAGGCTATACTGTAAAAATTCAAGCAACGCCATTACAGGCGGGCATTAGGCGCAGAATAGAACAAATTATTCATCCTAGCAAGATGGAGCAAGATGGGGACGTGTCAAAAAGGGACAGGCCACAAGTGTTGACAGGTTCTAAAAACGTGTCTGGATTCTCTCCGCCAGAGGCGGACAGGCGTATAAAGCGGGGAATGACAAATGCTAATTTGGACAGCAATAAACAGAAAGAGTTATCTAAAATTACAGCAAAACAAGAACTATTGAAATGTGGATATTGGCCAAGATAATTTTGCCTGTGGAGGATTAACAATGGGAAGTTCGATATTCAGTATGCAGATGATGACGGCGCAGGAGATAGCGGTAAAGGGTATGCGCTTCTTCCATAAATATACCTTTACCCTTATTGGAAGTGTCCTTATCGTGGCGGCCGGCTGGGTTATCGCGGTATTCATAAGCAGGCTGATAAAGAGGGTATTCCTTAAACGCGGCGCGGATGTAACCATCACCAAGTTTCTTTCCGATCTCATCGCGGCTTTCATAATCGGCATTGCCGCGCTTATTGCGCTGGGGAATTTCGGGATAACGATAGCGCCTTTTATCGCCGGTTTAAGCGTGCTTGGTTTCGGGACGAGCTTTGCTTTGCAGGGGCCGCTCTCCAATTACGCCGCCGGGGCGACTTTGGTATTTACAAAGCCGTTTAAGGTGGGAGACATAATGGAGATAGGAAGCTGGATAGGCGAGGTCGAGGATATGACGCTGGCAAGAACGACAATCCTCACCCTTGACGGTACCCGTGTCGTGATACCTAATAAGAAGATAATCGGGGAGATAATACATAATTATTCCGACTATAAGAGGCTTGATATCAAGATAGGCGTCAAATACGTCTCGGATGTGGATAAGGCGATAGGGGTAGTCAAAGAAGTGATAGCCGCGCACAAGAATGTCGCGCAAAAACCTGCGCCCAAGATCGGCATATATGAATTTACCGACCCAAAGATAATTATATACGCGAGGCTGTGGTGCAGGCAATTGGACTATTGGGACCTTTTATTTGCCATAAACAAAGCTGTCTATGACGAGTTCAAGAAAGGCGGACTTATTTAAATGAAGAAGATTAATGTATTGTTAGTTTGCGTATTGGCGCTTTCATTTGCCGCGTCGGCATTGGCGTTATTCGAGAACGAGAATATCATAAATGCCCTTGAGAACGGCAAGGTCAAGGTTGGAATGGCTAAAGACGAGCTGGTTGGCGCTATAGGCTATCCTCCCGAAGGCAAGTCTAAGCAGGACGCGTTATTCTACAGGTTCACTCAATCCAAAGTTACCTCTGCCGGAAAAGAGGAATCCTGGACATACCAGATAGGCGCCACGAGCGAAGGGGTGCGCAGTGTCACGATAAAGATGGTGGATGGGAAAGTTACCGAATGGAATGAGTGGCTTGACGTCCAGAAGTAGCGCGCGATGAAAACAGATTATCGCGCAAGGATATTAAAATACCCCTTGAGAAATTTTCCTATAATTAAGCATTGTGTCCTCGCAATTATAGTATTTATTTGTTTAACGGGGAATTGGACGGCAATCGGAAATGTCAGCCTTGAGGTTCGCGATATAATTCCCCGGTTTTCCGCCCGCGATATTTATGGAAATCAGGTTGACATTGAAAGACTGCGGGGGAAAGTGGTCATAATCTCGATAGCTTACTTTGATCAGTCAAGAAAACGAAGCCGCGCGCACTCGGCCGAGGGGCGGGAATTCGATAATTTCTTCCGCGCCAACAGGGACAAAGGCTTGGAAGCGATATGCATATCCAGCAAAAGGGCAGTTCCGTTTTTTATCTCAAAGTCTTTTGTCGAGAGCAGGGCAAGGCAAACCTGTAAAGATAACAACGATGATACAACGGTCATCATAGATTGGGATAATTCACTCAAAGATCTTCTTAAGGTGGCCGATGATCCCCTTGTTTTTATAGTAGATAAAAATGGCGTAATAAGGTATAAAAAGAGCGGTTTTCTGATAGTAGATGATAAGGTTAGAGAGCTTATAGAAGAATTGCTTTAGGATAGGAGATGAGGTCAATATATGAAAAAAAATTATTTCTTGCTCGCAGCGGTATTTTTAATTATAACCGTAACCGGATGCAAGCCTTCGGAAAACAAAGAGATTTTATTTCAGGCCTCGACGATAGGGGCTCTTATGGAGGGAGATTACGAGGGGAATATAAGTTTTGAAGAGCTGGCGCGCCGCGGCGACTTCGGAATAGGCACTTTTGAGGCGCTCGATGGAGAAATGGCGGCTTTTGACGACGTATTTTATCAGGCAAAAGCCGACGGCAGCGTTCATACGGTCGGGCCTTCCGAAAAAGCGCCCTTCGCGATGGTAACTTTCTTTAAGCCCGACAACTCTTTTTTGGTAAACAAAGCGATGAAGAAAGATGAAATAGAGGAATATTTAGACGGTTTTTTGCCGACGAAGAATATATTTTACGCTGTCAGGATGGACGGAATTTTCAGTTACATAAAAGCCAGGAGCGTGCCGCGGCAGAATAAGCCGTATCCGCGGCTTGCCGAGGCCGTAAAGAATCAGGTGGTATTTGAATTTAACGACATCAAAGGGACTATTGTTGGATTTCGTTGCCCTGAATATGTTAAGGGAATAAATGTCCCGGGTTACCACCTGCATTTTATAAGCGAAGACAAGTCTTCCGGGGGCCATTTACTCGATTATTCGATAAAGATAGCCAATGTCCAGGTAAGTCGTATAACCGATTTTTATATGGTATTGCCGGAGAGCGGAAAATTTTTTAAATCGAATCAGGCCGGAGACAGGCAAAAGGAACTTAGCGTAATAGAGTAAAGGACAGGTTATGAGAATTTCGGTTAAAGTGAAAGCCAGCACAAAACAGGAACGCGTGGAAAAGATTGACGAGACAAATTACTTTGTGTGGGTAAGAGAGAAGCCCGTGGAAGGAAAAGCCAATCAGGCGGTGATGGAACTTTTAGCCGAATATTTTGATATTGCCAAATCGAAGATAATTTTATTGAAGGGGCAAACCGCAAAAAATAAGGTTTTCGACGTGGAAAAATGATTAAACTGGCAATCTTTGATATAGATGGGACGATAGTAGACGCTTATGAGGCGATACGCAATAGCCTTAATTTTACCTTGAAGCGGTTAGGATACCCGAAGGTCGGCGCGCTTGTTGTCCGCTGCGCCGTCGGACATGGCGATAGGCATTTTATTGAGCAATTTGTGGATAAAAAAGATGTCAACGAAGGACTTAGGCTGTATAGAGCACATCATGAAAAGGCTTTACTAAGGCATTCCAAGGTTATTCCAGGAACCAGAACGCTTTTACGCGAGTTAAAGGCGCGGGGCTGTAAACTCGCGATAGCCAGCAACCGCCCGCCCAAATACAGTAAAATACTCTTAAAGCATCTGGATCTTCTGAAATATTTTGATATGGTTGCTTGCGCGAAAGATAAAACCGAGATAAAACCGAAGCCGATACTTATACCGAAAATATTAAAGCGGCTTAAAGTGAATAAGGATGAAGCGCTTTACGTGGGCGATATGGCGATAGACGTGCGCGCGGGAAGGAATGCCGGGGTTAGAGCGGTTGCCGTTCTCGGCGGCTCATCATCGGCCTCCGAGTTAAGAAAAGCCGGGCCTTGCGCCGTGATAAAGAAGCTCTCAAACGTATTGCATTTATCAAAAAAATGTCAAAAGAAGACATACTGATTATAGAAGACGATAAAAATATCTCCAGGCTCATTAAGTATAATCTTGAGAAGGAGAATTACGACGCTTTTGCCGTTCCGAACGGAGAAGAGGCGCTGGAATTTCTGAAGAGGTATCCGGCGGATTTGATAATTCTGGACATAATGCTTCCGAAGATGGATGGTTTTGAGGTGTGCCGCGCGATAAAACAGGAGCCAAAGCTTAAGGATATTCCTGTAATAATGGTAACTGCCAAGGGCGAGGAGATGGACAGAGTTGTGGGCCTTGAGCTGGGAGCCGACGATTATATAATCAAGCCTTTCAGCCCGAGAGAGCTTGTTTTGAGAGTAAAAGCTATTTTAAGAAGAAGCGGGAAAGTTTCTCCGGAAAATAATATTATTAAGGCCGGAGAACTGCTCATAGATACCGATAAATATAAAGTTCTGTCAGGAAAAAAAGAAATAGAACTTACGCCGATGGAATTCAAGCTCTTGGTCGCTTTGGCGCAGCGGCGCGGACGCCTCCAGTTGAGAGAGAGGCTTCTGTCTGATGTTTGGGGGCTGACTTCAGAGGTTGACACAAGGACTATAGATACGCATATAAAAAGATTAAGAGAAAAACTTGGGAAATTTGGCGCGCTGATCAGGACAGTAAGGGGATTGGGTTATAAATTCAGGGAAGAAGATGAAGATTAGGCTTCATTGGAAGTTTACCGCTTTTTTCTGTTTGACAGTTTTTATTATTCTGGCAGCGACCTATCTTTACCTCAATGTTCACCTTAAATCTTATCTGGACGAAAGGCTCCGTAATAATGTAAAAAAAGAACTTTTATTAGGCAAGAGTTTGTTGGATAGACATCTTGACGGCAAGCTCGAGGCTTCAGAAGCGGATTATCTCGCTTCCGCTATCGGAAACGCTCTGGAGATACGCGTTACCATTGTTGGGCTTAACGGGGTGGTTCTCGGAGATTCCGATATCGGCGAATCCAAGCTCGCGGCGGTCGAAAATCATATTGACAGGCCGGAGATAAAGGAAGCCTTAAAGACAGGCATAGGACAGGATAGTCGCTATAGTCATACCCTAAAAAAATATATGTTTTATATGGCCGCGGTTTTAGGAAAGGAGAAACCGGCGGGATTCTTAAGATTATCCGTACCCGTATCAGACATCAAAATTCTCGATTCCGGGATATTCAAGATAACGGGTTTTGCGATATTGCTGGCTTTTGCAACGGCGTTGATGTTGAATTTCGCGATCTCGATTGTTGTTACAAAACCCATCGTGAAGATGTCTGCGGCCGCCAAGGTTTTGGCCGAGGGCAAATTTTCGGAGAGGATATTGGTTAATTCCAAAGATGAGATAGGAGATCTCGCCGAGGCATTTAACCATATGTCCGAAGAGATAAAAGGCAAGATAGAAAAAATAACTTCCGCCGAAGCGGAACTCAAGGCGATATTGTCCGCTATGGCCGAGGGCGTTATAGTAACCGACGCGAAAGGCAGGATTGTCCTGGCTAATCCCGCCGTTAGAAGATTCTTTTTGATGGATTCTCCCGCCGAGGGCCGGATGTTTTTCGAGGCTATACGCAATACCGGGATTCAGGGTATGATAGACGGCGTTTTAAAGGAAGGGCGAAAATCCTCCGCCGGAGAGATATCGCTTGATTTGCCCGAGAAAAAAACTTTTATGGCTAGTTGCTCCTCGATCGCGAAAGAAGGCAAAACCGAAGGAGCGGTTTTGGTATTTTATGATATCTCGGAGCTTAGGAGGCTCGAGAACGTAAGAAGAGATTTTGTGGCTAATGTCTCGCATGAGCTTCGCACTCCTTTGTCGAGCATAAAGGGTTATTCCGAGACTCTCTTGAGCGCGGATGTTTGAGCCCAAAGACAGAAAAGATTTTACGCGGATAATTTACCGCGAAAGCGGCCGGCTGGCCAAATTGATAGATGACCTTTTGGATCTGTCAAAGATAGAATCCGGAAAAATAACGATGACCTTTGCGTCTGTCGAGATCGGCCCTGTCATAAAACGGACGATGGGAATTCTTGAGAGAAGCGCGGCAGAAAAAGCAATCAGTATAAAATTTTAGCATTTCCTCGGATTTGCCTAAAGTTTTTGCAGATGAGAGCAGGCTCTCGCAGGTTGTTTTGAATCTTCTCGATAATGCCATAAAATACACTGCCGCCGGCGCGATAAAGATCTCGGCAGCGGCTCAGGATAAATTTGTCCGGGTGGATATCTCGGATACGGGTGTGGGCATTTCCGAAGATGATCTTCCAAGGATATTCGAGAGATTCTACAGGGTTGACAAGGCCCGCTCGAAGGAGCTCGGCGGAACTGGGCTCGGCCTTTCGATAGTAAAGCATATAGTTTCTGCGCATGGCGGCCAGGTTTTTGTTAAATCGGAGCCGGGCCGCGGCTCAACCTTCAGTTTTACCATACCCTTCGCCTAATATTTATCATCATGCGCGTCCGAATTAACTTGCGTATTCCGACGGCAGAATTTGTTTGAGATATGTTTTTTAAACAGTGTCATTGCGAGGAGCGCTTTTTGCGACGCGGCAATCTGCGCTGTCTTAGATTGCTTCGTCAGTCGCTTTGCTCTTTTCTCGCAATGACGGAAATTTATACTTAGTTCAAATTTCTTGTTCACAGAAAGTTCACAATTCCTCCCTTTTTTTGTAACTTTGCCGATTTAAACTTTCTTATAAAAATAAGAAAGGAGGCGACAAAGAATGGCGAGGTTCAAATTAATCTTGTTGGTCGCGCTATGGTGGGCGGCTTTATCGGCTTGTTCCTACGCAGGGGAGGTTGATATCCTTGTTCAGAAATTAGTGGATAAAGGCGTATTGACCGCCGGAGAGGCGCAGCAGATACTTACAGAGACTAAAGAAGAGTCGAAGAAGCAGCTTGTCCATGGGAAATCGAGCGGCGTTCCGCAATGGGTCCAGGATATTAAACTAAAGGGAGATTTTAGATTGAGATATCAGTGGGACAAGGCCAAACAGGCGGATTCTGTGGTTAGTAAACGCGATAGAGCGAGAATCAGGCTAAGAGTCGGAGCCGAGACTAAGTTTATGGATCAGTTTAAGGTAGGTTTTGGAATAGCAACGGGCACTACCAGCGACCCGCGTTCCACAAACATCACAATAGGAGACGGTTTTTCGTTCAAGGACATTATTCTTGATTATGGTTACGGCCAGTACGACACTGATCTATCGTGTTATCTTCCGCCGCTTTCCCTGTCTCTTATCGGAGGTAAATTTCCCAATCCGATATGGGAACCGGTAGATATGCTTTGGGACACCGACATAAGGCCGGAAGGCGTTGCCGCGAAGATAAGTTATAACGTGAACCCCGATCTCGAATTATTTATGAACGACGCTTTCTTCATTCTCGATGAGAGTTCGGGGGATAAAGGCGATCCGATAATGTTCATCGCGCAACCCGGGGCCAAGTGGAAGATAACCGATGGCATTAAACTTGTCGGCGCGGTTGATAGTTACTTCTTTAATGGAGTAAAGGATCACCTCGCGCTGGATTATAATTCCGGAACTAATACTATAGCGAGGCGCAGCGATCAAAACAGCGCCACAGGCCCGCTTGTGTATCTCTACAATTATAATTCTATCAGCCCTAAGGTAGAGTTTGGTTTTACGGAGCCGTTTAAGTTTGCCGGTTTTGATACGGGCGTTCCTTATCTGTCATTCTTTGGCGAGTATATCAATAACTGGGATAGAAGTTGTAAGGATGATGGCTGGGCTCTTGGAGCGAAGATTGGTTCCGGTAAGGTCAGCGATAAAGGTCAGTGGCAGTTGTGCTACAATTACAGATTTTTCGAGAAAGATGCCTGGCTTGACACTTTCCCGGATTCAGATTTCTATAGCGGCAAGACCAACGCCAAAGGAAACAATGTCATATTCCAGTATGGCGTCAGCAAGAACTCCCCGATCAATCTCGAATATTACCAGACTATGAATATGACAAGGGCTTCCGAGAATAGCGATTCTTCAAGACTTCCGGCTCAGGTGATACAGGTTGATTGGATGGTAAAATTTTAACCCGCCTGCCGGAGATTTAATTAAACGGCTTCTTTAGCGTAAAGCTTATCCAGCGGGCTTTGCGGGACGCTTATAATATCGCGTATTACGTGAGTATAGATCATAGTTGTTTCCACATGGCTATGCCCCAGCAGTTCCTGAACATTTCTGATATTTACACCATCTATCAAAAGATGTGTCGCGAAGCTGTGCCTTAATGTATGCACGGTCGCAGGTTTGACTATTCCGGATTTCTTTACCGCTTTTGACATCGCGACTTGTATTGCCTTCGGTGTCATGTAAAAACGCCTGATTTTTCCATTGAGTATATCGGGAGAGAGCCTTGACGACGGGAAAGCGAATTGCCATCCAAATTCTTTAGCGGCGTTCGGGTATTTACGCTCAAGTGAATCGGGCATCCGGACCTCTCCGTAACCCGCGGCAAGATCCTTCTCATGGAGTTTCCTTACCCCCTCCAGATGGCCGCGTAATTCCTTTTTAAGATATTCGGGCAGGATGGCGCTTCTGTCTTTATCGCCCTTTCCGCTTCTTATGAATATCAGCCCCGATTCGAAATCGATATCTTTTACTCTCAGGCAGGTAAGTTCCGATATCCTCATACCTGTTCCGTAAAGCAGCTGCAGTATTAATTTATCTTTTCCCGACACATGCTTGAATACCTCGAGGACTTCTTCCCTGGTCAGTACGACGGGAAGTTTTGGGCCGCGCTTGGCGCGGACAGAATCTTTTATTGACTTAAGCTCGATATTGAGAATGTCCCTGAAAAGGAAGAGAAGCGCATTAAAGGCCTGATTTTGCGTCGAGGATGAAACTCTTTTTCTTAAGGCAAGAAAGCTTAAGTAGTCGCGCACGTCCTCGCTTGTCAGGCCCGCTGCTCGAGTATCCTTTTTTTTTACATTAGCCAGGTATCCAAAGAAATTTTTTACCCAGTCGATATAGCTGCGCTCGGTCCTATACGAGTAGTGCCTGATCCTGATAGCTTTACCAAGCGCTTTTACGGTTGAAACGGGATCAACCTTAGCGCCCATATCCGGCTGTATTGTTTTCGAATAAAGTTTCGCAGCATTTTTGTCAAACTGTTCAAAATATAGCTTCAGCGCCGTTTTTGCCTGTTCTTTTTGCCACTCAGCGATGCCAGGGGAGCGGGATAGCCAATCAAGGAACTTCTGCCCGATCTCCGTAAAATCAGAGTCCTCATTATTACTGGAGAAAGCAATAAATTTGCCGACCCACCGAGCATAGAATGGGGCACGCGTTTTGTCTGCCAGTCCGCGTGAAATCAGAAAATCCTGGAAATCCGGTAAGATTTTTTCTTGTGTTGTCGATATCATGTACAAAAACTCCAATATTACGAAATTCGCATTTCACGCTATTATAGGCCATTTACGAATTCTGTCAACAAGATTTGTGTTGCAAATCAGATAGATAATGGTATACTTGCTTTCAAGGTAACACCAAAATCCATAAAAGACGAAATTCGTCTAATAATTGTTATATGTTATGATTATAAAAAAAGGAGATGAGCATGGATGAGCCAAGAAGAAAATGGATTTTTATCATCATATTGATATGTATTTTATTGTATTTTAGTATGCAGGAAAAGGGAGCGAGTACAAGCGTTCTTTCTTCGGCAGAGCAAATCGCTTATAAGCTAGGAGCTATGCTTGGGAATTTTGCTAGTGGAGCCGTAGCAGTGCTTCTTTATGCGCTTATTAGAAAATGGATATTGAAAATAAAGTTCCCCGTTAATTTTGAACTTTTGGGACTTATTATTTATACGACAATTATTATTACTGCTGTTAGGCAAATGCCGAAGTAAATATATTATTAAATAGTTATTTGCAAAATAACAGTCTAACAAATCGCTAGAGCTAATGAAACAAATATAATCATATAACATTTCACTCCAGCGGACCGCGCCAGGTATCTTTTAGCAGGGCTTGGCCGCTGAGTTCAAACGTTCGACAAAATAGGATAAAGAAATGCCTCACAAAACGATCTCAGTGCTTTTTTCGGATGACGAGAAGGCATTCCAGAACACTTTTGTAGCCGCTCACGAGGCTTCGGGATTCCATATAGAGCATACAGATGACATCTATTCTGTGCCGCAGAAGTTACGGACGGCTCGCAAGCTTCCCGACCTCGTTGTCCTGGATCTTTACAGGACCGAGGCGCAGCCAGGAACAAAGGAAGCGGATGCCGCCAACGCGGACATTGACCGATGCCTAGATAAACTGAAGCGAGTCCTAGGGGAACTTAAAACTCTGGTTGATCGCACCAAAACACCGGCCGCAATTAAGGTCCTTAGAGAGATAAGAGCATGTCCTCGCCTTGTTGACTTGCCTGTACTCATCTATACGCGGCAAGGTTTATCGGTGCTCTCAGATGAAGACATAAGGGATGCGATTCACTTGGGGGCAGAATGGATGCTGAAAGGCAGATCACCCGAACTCGAAGCCGCGCAAATGCGAGCATTTTTGTGGAATGCTCAACAGAGACGGAAGCGCTTAAAACGTGATGTCGTGCTCACGATTCTGGGTGCCATACTTGGTGCCGCGATTGGAGCGTTGTTCTAGACCGAACACGGGTACTGCAGTCAGATTCTGCAAATGTCGAACAAAGCGGTGGACATGTACGGTGAACCCGCCGCGGGTTCACCGCCAGTCACCGCTGACGTTAGGAGGAAATAATATGATAAAAATTAAAACCATAATCTTTGTTGTGTTTTTTGCGCTACTGAACACTTACGCCTATTCCTATACAATAATCGCAACAGAAACAGCACGCGGAGAATATGAAAATAGTAAATTTATAAAACACAATAATGGGGAGTTCAAATATCGAATTGAGATAGATGAAGAAAAAGGCATAGCTCAAATAACAGAATATACTCGGTTGAAAGACAACTCAATCGTTGATTGGAAAGCATCTTATGTTATCAGCTACGTAGACGATGGAAACTCATTAAGTGGTAGCATTTTGGCGGATAAGAATAAGGCGAATCAAAAAATGATTTGTTTAGTTGGTAATCCAGGCACGCTCGCTACAGAAATTATTTTAATTGGGGAAACTTTTTTTGAGTATGCCAAGGCGTCTTCTGGAAGACTTTATATGGCAAGCGGTACAATTCAAAAAGTTATATCAGATACAAAAGATATCGAAAATCAGTTTAAAAAATAAACTCCTAACAAGGCAATCCAGCTGACCTTACTCCGCGGCTTCGCCGCTCCGTAAGGCAGCTGATTTTTGTGTTATGCATAATCATAGCTGTCCAAATTAGCAAAAACTGAACTGTTGTTGTAATAACTCTGGGGGAGCATTGCTGCGTTCATGGAATGGTGCGTTGAGCCAATCCCAGAGATTCCTCTTTGAAAATAGATTCGTAGGCAATATAGCGCAC
>JAZDOX010000022.1:0-41066 GCA_043798215.1 Candidatus Omnitrophota bacterium
TCTTGAAGCTCCTTTTGATCTTTTTTTGTAAGTTTTAACTTTTTGGCTCTAGCCATGGGTATCTCCTCCTTAGAGATTAGTTTATCACAGCTAGATTTTTTTACAATCAATTCATCAATTTGTGTTACAATGCACTAGCAAGACTGTCGGGAGTGACCCCCTTGGGGTCAAGACCTTCTTGAGGTACAGCCCTGTGTGAGATTCGATATTTTCGGCAATCTCTTCCGGTTTGCCGGCGGCAACAAGCTTTCCGCCCCCATCTCCGCCCTCCGGGCCAAGATCGATTATGTAATCGGCCGTCTTGATAACGTCGAGATTGTGTTCTATTACCAAAACGGTATTACCTTGATCAACGAGGGCGTGAAGAACTTTAAGGAGTTTATCTATATCCGCGAAATGAAGTCCCGTAGTGGGTTCATCTAGAATATAGAGAGTCCTGCCTGTTGAGCGCCGGGATAGCTCTGTGGAGAGCTTTATTCTTTGAGCCTCGCCTCCGGAGAGCGTTGTTGCCGACTGGCCAAGTTCTATATAGCCCAGACCCACGTTATTTAAGACCTCCAGTTTCTCCTTTACTCTAGGGATATTCTCAAATAAAATTAAAGCTTCTTCCGCAGGCATATTCAGAATATCGTTTATCGAATAGCCTTTATATTTGACTTCGAGCGTCTGTTGATTAAACCTCGCGCCGCGGCAAACTTCACAGGAGACATAAACATCGGGAAGGAAATGCATCTCGACTTTAATTACGCCATCGCCTTGGCAAGCCTCGCACCTTCCGCCTTTTACGTTAAAACTGAACCTGCCTGGCTTATATCCTCTCATCTTAGCTTCGGGCAGCTGGCTGAATAGCTCCCTTATGGGAGTAAAAATGCCGGTATAGGTGGCGGGATTCGATCGCGGCGTCCTGCCTATAGGCGATTGATCTATCACTATGACTTTGTCTATATTTTCAATGCCGGTTATTTTTTCATATTTACCCGGTTTATCCTTGGCCTTATAAAATTTTTGAGCCAGCGCTTTATACAATATCCCATCAACCAATGTTGATTTTCCGGAACCCGAGACACCGGTAACGCAAACGAATATTCCCAGCGGGATTTTCACGTTTACGTTCTTTAGGTTATGTTCTCTGGCGCCTTTTATCTCCAAAAATTTTTTTGAATCGATTTTTCTTTTCTCATTAAAAGTTAAAGATTCCAATTCGCCTCTTAGATATTTCGCGGTCAGCGAATCGGGGTGCTTTAAGAGCTCATCGAATGTTCCTGCGCAAATAATTTTTCCGCCGCGCTTACCAGCTTCCGGACCAAGATCCACTATATAGTCGGCGCTTCTTATCGTTGCCTCGTCATGCTCAACTACGATCAGGGTATTGCCGAGATCTCTTAAGGATTTCAAGCTCTCAAGCAATTTAGCATTATCTCGTTGATGCAATCCGATGGACGGCTCGTCCAAGACGTAAACCACCCCCACCAAACCCGATCCGATTTGAGTGGCAAGGCGGATTCTTTGCGACTCTCCTCCGGACAAGGTAGAACTGGCTCTGTCGAGCGTAAGGTAATCCAATCCGACATCTACCATAAACTTAAGTCTCGAGACGATCTCTTTCAGTGATTGCCGCGCTATCGTCATCTCCTTTTCGCTTAAGCTTAAATTTTCGAGAAATTTCTTCGCGTCCTTTATAGATAGCCGTGTAAATTCGTAGATTGATTTTCCATTAATCTTAAAAGCGAGCGATTCTGGTTTAAGTCTTGCTCCTTTGCAGGAAGGACAAGGCAAGACCGACATATATTTATTGATTTCCTCTTTAAGGTATTCGGAATCTGTTTGCCGAAACAATCTCTCGAGTTGCGGTATAATGCCTTCATATCTTTTGCCCCAGATCTCAATATCGGAGCCGTATAAAATAATATGCCGTGTTTTCTTATCCAATTTTTTAAATGGCGTCTCAAGATCGATATGATAATAATTTACCACTTCCCTTAGGACGCCGCGGTAATACAATAGATACCCCCTTCCTCCGCGCTTCCATGGCTCAATAGCGTCTATGATCGGCTTGTCTTTGTCGGGAATTACCAAATCGGCGTCAATCTCGAGTTTAGTGCCTAGTCCGTTGCAAGCGGGGCAGGCTCCGTAGGGAGAGTTAAAAGAAAATATGCGCGGAGCAGGTTCTTCGTAGCTGATTCCGCATTCGACGCAAGCGTAAAGTTCGCTGAATAAATGATCTCTCTTGCCATCACTAACAACTAATATTCCGCCGCCTTCCCTTAGCCCCGTCTCAACCGAATCTGTCAGCCTTTTTTTGATTTCAGGGCGCGCGCTTAATCTGTCAATCAAGACTTCTATGGTATGTTTCTTGTCTTTTTCTAACCGTATATCTTTTTCCAGTTCAGCTAATTTTCCGTCAACGCGCGCGCGGGTAAAACCGTCTCTTAGCAAGCCCTTCAGTATATCTTTGTGCTCGCCTTTTTTTCCTCTGATCTTGGGAGCCAGGAGCAGAAAGACGGCGCCTGAAGCCATAGTGAGGATTCTGTCAACAATCTCCTGTGAAGTCTGTCTGGATATTTTTTTGCCGCATCTATGACAATGGGCAATGCCTATGCGCGCAAAAAGAACTCTTAGATAGTCATATATTTCTGTGGTTGTTCCTACAATTGAACGAGGATTTGAGCCGGATGTCCTTTGCTCAATTGATATTGCCGGAGACATCCCCTCGATATTGTCACAATCCGGTTTTTGCAGCTGTTCCAGAAACTGACGCGCGTAGGCCGAAAGGCTCTCAACGTATCTTCTTTGCCCTTCAGCGTAAATGGTATCGAAAGCTAAAGAAGATTTTCCCGAACCCGAAAGCCCGGTAAAGACGATTAAAGCGCCTCTTGGCAGCTTCAGATCGAGGTTCTTCAAGTTATGGACGCGCGCGCCCTGAATTGTTATAAATCCATTTTCCATATTTTAACCCGCCTTCGCGGAATTTCCCACCTGTAAGAGTGGGGATAAATAGCGAATGGAATTCCGCTCGCCTCGCGGCGAAGCCGAGGGCTTCGGCGAGGTTTTCGCCTCAACGAAGCGGAAGAAAAGGATCCACGGGTGTAAGCCAGTGGAGCTTCAATTTTAGACTAAACAAGCAGGCGGAGCAAAATATCTGCTCCGCCGCCTTAACAAATTAATAAACCCCGTTAGAGAACAAAGTTCTTCTACCCCGTTAGATAGCAAAAACCACCATCGATTTCAAGCAAAAATAACCACCGACTAAAGTAAGCGGTTTTCTCTAACGGGGTAAATGACGCGAAAATTAACCTCTTCCTCTCTTCATCTTGGCTCTTGATACATCGCCCTGTTTGTCAATGAAGTAAAGGTAGCCCTTTTCCCTCTTTACGCCAAGCTTAAGTTCCTTGGTTGGCTTTCCTCCCTTGCTGTCTCCTCTTGCCATTTTAGCGCGAGAGATGTCGCCCTGCTTATCGACATAATACAAAAAACCCTTTTCTCTCTTTAAACCGGCTTTAGTTACTTTTTGTGCCAATTCTATTCACCTCCCCTCTCTCAATATTATACAAAATTTACTTAAAAACAAAAATACTATTTTTATGGCGCGGCCCTTTGGGGTATTGTCCACTAATATCGGAATTGCAGCCGAAAATGTTCTATTTTTAAAAATCTATTTAACATCTGCTAAAATCTCATTAAGCATAGCTATAGCAGAAAGGACTGCTAAATAGCTTGTCTTCGGGTTATCCGGCGATGGGACGTTTTCAGTTCTCGCGGTTAATCTCCCAAACTCGCCTTCCGCGCTTACTTCATGAATATTCTTTTTCGCGCCTGGAGAAGCTATGATCCTTACCCTTGTTTTTTTTGGGCCTATCCCACTGAGGCTTAATGTTGCCGCGACGTTGATATTTGCCGGAAAAGCGGCTATGGCTTGTAAGGCATTGCCCTGAAAAAGGATTTTATCTGATTTTATTTTATTCAAATCTATCTTATTCTTGATGACAAACGGCGCGTCTTTAAAACCCGCGGGAGGCTTGGTAGTGGTAAGGGTTACTTTTTTTATCTTGGAGAATCCGGCCGCTTTAAGACCGTCTAATCCGCAAATCGCTCCGCTTGGCAGGTAAATATTGGCCCTTCTTCTTTTAGCTAATTCAAGGAGTTTTTTGTAGCCTTTGAGTAATCCGCCGGTACTCATAACCATAACATTTTTTCCGCGGCTCAATGCCTTTTTGGCGATATCAAAGGATGTTATAGCAGAAGCCGCTTCGATAACCAGATCGACATTTTCCGTCAATTTGTCCATCTCCATTATTCGCGGTTTATATCTTAACGAAGCCCTCACGCGAAGCGCTTTGGCCCTATTTAAGTCCGAGAGAGCGATAAGCCTTATTTTTTTCTTTAAGTTAAGGTCGATATATTTGGCTAATCTCGCCCCGATCGCGCCGCAGCCGACTATGCCTATTCGAATCATATAAGTTTAGCGCCTTAAAATTTCGTTACGGGTTTTGCTTCCGAGACAGCGAGCATTTTATCCAAAGCGCGTTTGGCCCTATCTCTTATGTCATCGGGCACTTCAATTTTATAGACCATCTCTTCCAATGAATGCGCAATCCATCCTAATGTGGTCAGTTTCATACTGGGGCATATAAGATGCGTCGTGGCGAGAAAAAATTCTTTGTCTGGATTTTCCATCTTTAAGCGGTATAGCATTCCGGATTCGGTGCCTATAATGAATCTTCTGGAGGCCGATTCTTTAACGTATTTAAACATTCCGCCCGTAGAGCAAATGTGATCAGCCAGCGCCAGGACTTCGGGTTCGCATTCAGGATGAGCTATAAATTCGACGTCTGGATATGTCTTTCTGGCCTCTATTATGTCTTCTTCCTGCACCCTTATGTGTGTGGGGCAAAAACCTTTCCAGAGGATTACCTCTTTTTCCAGGACTTGACTTTGAACGTATCTGCCAAGGTTTCTATCCGGAACGAATATTATTCGCTTGTAATTTTTCAGGGATTTTACGACTTCAATAGCGTTCGAGGAAGTGCAGCATATATCGCTTTCGGCCTTGACGCGGGCGGATGAATTCACATAGCAAACTACCGCCGCATCCGGGTGCTCATTCTTCATACCTTTTAATTTTTCAGCGGTTATCATATCGGCCATAGGGCATCCCGCTTCGATGACAGGTAACAGTACTGTCTTAGAAGGATTAAGTATTGCTGCGGTTTCGGCCATAAACGTAACCCCACAAAAAACGATTACTTTCGCGTCTGTTCTCACTGCCGCTTGACTTAGGGCCAGAGAATCGCCGGTTATCTCTGCGATCTCCTGGACCTCGTCGCGCTGGTAATTATGGGCGATTATAACAGCGTTTCTTTGCTTCTTAAGCTTTACGATCTTACTTTTTAGATCTTCAGTGTATCTTTTATCTGAATTTGAGGACTCATTAAACATCTTTTACTCTTTGATCCTGTTTTTTTTATCAACGAAAATCACTTTAGGTTTCACTTTTGCCGCTTCGGCGCAATCAACCAAACAGTATGATATTATAATCACGATATCGCCTTTGTGCGCCCAGCGCGCGGCTGCGCCGTTCATACAAATCGTGCCGCCGCCGGCCTTGCCTTCAATTACATATGTTTCAACACGAGAGCCATTATTCAAGTTGACTATCTGCACTCTCTCGTTGGGAAGAATATCGGCAGCTTTCAATAAGACCGAATCGATGGTTATCGAGCCGGTGTATTTTAAATTAGCTTCGGTTACTGTCGCACCGTGAATCTTCGACTTCAAGAACGTTCTTAACATCTTATCCTTTCACGATTATATTATCTATAAGGCGGGTTTGCCCCATCCAAACCGCCGCTGCTATCAATACCCCGCTTTTAATAACTTTGATATCTTTTAACGTTGAAAGATCGACCACTGATATATAATCTATCTTGGTAACAGCGGGCAATAATTTAACGCGTATTTTTGAAATGATACGGTTGCTATTTCTTTCACCTAATTTTATCAAATTACGCGCCTCTTGTAAAGCGCGATATATCGTCGGGGCTTTCCCTCTTTCTTTCGGAGAAAGATAAATATTGCGCGAAGACATTGCCAAGCCGTCAGCGTCCCTTACTGTAGGCATAATCTTTACCTTTGCGCCCATATTTAAATCTCGCGCCATACGTTTTATCGCAATGGCCTGCTGGGCGTCCTTCTGGCCAAAATAAGCGAAATCCGGCTCTATTATGTTAAATAATTTGGATACAACCGTAGCCACACCTTTAAAATGCCCCGGCCTGAACTTTCCGCAAAGATTTTCGGTTAAGCCTTCGACGCACACAAAAGTAGAATAATCAACTGGATACATCGATTTAGGCGAAGGAGAAAATATATAATCTACCCCTTCTTTTTCGCATAACCCCGCGTCCCGCTTCAAATTACGTGGATATTTCCGGTAATCTTCTTTGGGCCCAAACTGAACCGGATTAACGAATATGCTTACGACCACGACATCGCTGTCTCTGCGCGCTTTTTTTATAAGAGAAAGATGGCCTTCGTGCAAGTATCCCATAGTGGGAACAAGCCCAACGGTAAAGCCTTTCTGCTTTTCCCGTGAAATTTCCTTCCTAATTTCTTTTATTGAATTAAAAATCTTCATTATTTCCGATCTGCCCCTAATTCCGAAAAAATCTCTACTATGCTTTTTTCTAAGACAGGATGGATAACCTCAGGCGCTATCTCGCATAAAGGCTCAAGCATAAAACGTCTTAAATGCAGTAAAGGATGAGGTATCTTCAAATCCTGTTCGTCTATCTTTAAATCTCCAAATAACAGAATATCTAAATCTATCTCTCGCGGGTCCCACCTAACCGGAGAGGAAATGCGCCCAACCTCTTTTTCTATTTGCTTTAATAGGGTCAACAACTCTCTTGGGGAAAGGGTAGTCCTGATTTCCACCGCGCCGTCTAAAAATTTGCCCTGTGGCGGCCCGCCGACAGGATCGGACTCAAGTAACCCGGAAACCTTTATCAAGTTGATTTCCGGAGAACATTTTAATTTTTCTGTGGCTGTTTCGATATTTTTGCGCCTGTCGCCCAGATTCGAACCGAGCGCGATGAACACTCTCTGTAAAACTGTCATTGCGAGAAGTCCGCCTCAGGCGGACGACGAAGCAATCTAACATTCTGGATTGCTTCGCTCTTTTCAATCGTCCGCAATGGCATTCTTAAATATGTCTTCATATTAGAAATCTCTTGATTCTTTCTATAGCGGCTTCGATTCTTTCTTTTGAGACAGTCAGGGCCATACGCGCATAACCTTCGCCGCATTCGCCAAAGCCGTTTCCGGGAGTAGCTATTATATCGGTTTTTTCCAGAAGAGCTTTAGCCATAGAGGTTGAATTGTAACCCGGAATAACTTTTACCCAAACATAAAAAGTGGATTTGGGGTTTGAAGTTTCCCAGCCAAGACCTTTAAGGCCGGATACTAATACATTCCGCCGCTCTTCGTAGACTCTATTTGCTTCTTTGACGCAGTTTTGCGGCCCTTCAAGCGCCGCGATTCCGGCAATCTGTATTGCCTGAAAAATCCCGGAATCTATGTTGGATTTGACTTTCGCCAAACCGGCTATGGCCGTTTTATTTCCGCAAGCCCAGCCTATTCGCCAGCCTGTCATATTATATGTCTTGGATAACGAATGAAACTCGATGGCAACCTCTTTGGCCCCGTCTATTTCAAGAATGCTCATAGGACGATAGCCGTCATAGCTAATCTCCGAGTACGCCGCGTCGGAACAGACAAGAATATTATTTTTACGCGCGAAATCTACCGCTTTCTTATAAAATTCCATATCAGCGACCGCGCCTGTCGGATTATTCGGGTAGTTGACAAAGATCGTCTTCGCCTTGCCCAGAATATCTTTCTTTATCGAGTCTAAATCCGGCAAAAAACCGTTTTCGGCCAATAGCGGCATAATATACGGTATTCCGCCCGCGAATATCGCGCCGTTCCTGTAAGGAGGGTAGCAAGGATCGGGAACCAATACATAATCGCCCGGATTAACAAACGCCAGCGGGAAATGCGCTATGCCCTCTTTTGACCCTATTAAAGGCAAAATCTCGGTATCGGGGTCTAATTTAACCTTAAATCTCTCCTGATACCATTTCGCAATCGCCTGCTTAAGTCGGGGCATACCGCTGTCCAAAGCGTAATGGTGATTGGCCGGATCCAGGGCCGCTTTATAAAGCGCCTTGATTATATGTGATGGTGTCGGAAGATCCGGGTCGCCGATGCCTAAATCTATAATATCGCGTCCTTGTGCCTTCGCTTCCCTCTTGGCCTTATCTATCTCGGCAAAGAGATACGGCGGGAGTTTGGTTAATCTGTCTGAAAATTTAAAGTCCATTAGTCCTCTCCGTTAAATTTCAATATATAATTTTTCATTCTGTCTACAGTTATGTACTTTTTTTAATTCTTTCCTGCCAAGTTTCAGGCTTTCTATGTAAATGCATTACGGCAATAATCATAATGCAATCTTTTCGTATTTGGTAAATGATGCCGTAAGGAAAGTGGTTGGTTCTACAGCGTCTGGTTCGTTCAGATAACTGGCGCCATGCAAGAGGATATTTAGCGATGAGCGCAAGGACGCGAGCTGTTTCCGCGGCAAATTCAAAACCAAGGCCGGGGCACTGAGAATTATAATACCATATTGTTTCGATAAATTCCTGTTCAGCAGCTATAAGGAATCTGATTCCCCGATACATTATTTAAACTTTTCGATCTTTTGAAATACTTTTTTTGCGTTTATAGCCTTCAATTTGCCTTTTTCGAAAGCGTCAATCCTTGACTCAGCTTCTTTCGCCCAAAGACGATCAAAATTATTTTTTTGAGGATCGCTAAAGCTATCAAATACTTTCTCGATCAATTCCGCTCTTTCGATGGGCGGCAAACCAAGCGCTTTTTTCAGTATTTGTTGGGCTTGATATGTCATCATTTACCTCTCTTTTGTTTTATTATATCAACATTTAATCGTTTTTTCTATGTTTTCCGTCTTAGGCAGACGACGAAACAATCTTACATTGAAATTTAAGTCTCGCTTGGCCTTGCTTTATTACTCGCTTAAAGTAAAAACCATCTGTGTCATAAATCGGCTCTGCGCTCAACTTAAATTTCAATGTAGGGCGCATTCACCAAACGCGCCGCCAAAGCTGTTTCAAAAATTATCATTGCGAGCCTCGCAGGGGCGAAGCAATCTCTTTATTAAAAACTCTTCATTCGCAAGCTTATTCATTAAGCCTTCTTCTGTTTCAAAAAGAGAATAGGCATTTATATTCATTGAATTAAGCTTACTTAAAAAGTAAGCTCTCTGGCTATACGGCAAAGTATATTTTTTAATAATATACTGATTGGGACAATTCGGATCAATTTTCGATTCAGTCTTCAGTATAGAAAAGGCATCTTCATGGCTTGTATAACAGAGTGTGTTTTTAATTGTTTTTATAGAAAATGTGTAGTCGCTTTGTTGCAGATAATGCCGTCTATGCGTTCTAAGGTTCGACCCTATTGACCATATTGCCGCCTTATCTGAAGTCCCCGATCTTGCGCTACTTTCAATAGACATAAAAATTGCGGGGTCTGTTTTATTGTCTTCGTTGTCTTCGTTGAATGCAAAAAATGCCGCGAGATATGGCGACCTGGTCCAATCTAAAAGTGGGGACGGGAAACCCGTATGTCTAAGGTGTGCCATAAATTCGAGGTCGTGCTCTATGTTTATAGAACCAG
Source organism: Candidatus Omnitrophota bacterium (assembly GCA_043798215.1). Lineage (GTDB taxonomy): Bacteria > Omnitrophota > Gorgyraeia > Pluralincolimonadales > Pluralincolimonadaceae > JAZDOX01. The sequence continues at coordinate 9,757 of JAZDOX010000022.1, forward strand.
GGCGGCTTTTTATCGCTTCTGTAAATTTTTTGCTATCTTCCGTTAGTTTCCAGTGTTTTGACGTGAAACTTTCAATGGCAGGTTTTACGCTCTGAATAACCTGATGATATTTTTCAACCGGAAAATCTTTTTGCCATCTATTTAATGTTGACTCTAATTCCCATTTTTTTTCTTTATTGACTTTATTGCTTTGCCCTCGAAACAATGGAAATGGCTGCGAATCAACATCATCACCGTCTTTCTTTTTGAATTCTTGAACTTCAGAATGAAACTCTTTCATTTTTTTCTCAAAATCTTCCCAAGTTTTAATTGTTTTATCTTCTTCCATTTTTTCCTATAACAACCTTTGGTGTCTGGATTGTCCGGTCAACAGGCTGGGTCATAACCCTTTTTCTTGACTAAATAGATCAACATATTGTAGTTGCCCAATTTATTGGGCCAATATGTTGTGCTCGATAAATCGAGCAACTACATTATGACCCAACCTCCAAGCCGGACAATGACCGTTTTTCGGCCTGTTCGGGGAACAGACCCTACAATGCCGTTAATTCCAACGGGCCGACACGGAGGTCGGCCCCTACAGTATCGTGTGTAGGGGTCAGGCATGCCTGACTCTGTATTATATATCGGGGGATATCCCCCTTACCAAACGGGACGGGCAGGCCCGTCCCCTACAAAGATTTTCGTTAAACCACGCGGCTATAATTGCTTTGCCGCTTCTCCTATCACATCCCGCATATCATACAAACCCGGTTTTTTACCGACTATAAACTTTGCCGCGGCAAGAGCGCCTTTGGCGAAAATGTCCCGCGTCTTTGCGCTGTGCGAGAGTTCAATAGCATCAAACGGGCTCTCGAAGGTTACTTTATGGTCGCCTACGATTTCTCCTTCGCGGATCGCTTTTATATCGGACACTTCGCGGCCGGAGGTGTTTTTTATTACCTCTGCCAGTCTTTTAGCGGTGCCGGAAGGCGCGTCTTTCTTGTGAATATGGTGCGCCTCTGTTATTCGGACATGATACTCCTTCGATAGTTTCTCGGCCGCCTCTTTGACGAGTTTAAACAAGAGGTTAACACCTATTGACATATTTGGTGAAAGAACGATCGCGATTTTTCCAGAGGCTTTTTTTATCTCTATCAGTTGCTTTTCGGATAATCCCGTAGTCCCTATAACCATCGCTTTTTTATGTTTCAGCGCGGATTTCAGGCAATTCATCGTCGCTTCGGGGACGCTAAACTCGATTAAGACATCGGCACGCTTTATCTCATCAAGATTGCAGGACGCCTTAAATCCGATTAGCTTAGGAGAATCTTTAATAAAAGCCTCTTGTTCCAGCCCTATAACGGCTTTTAAGCTGCGATCTGCGGCGGCCAGAGCGATTATTCTTCTTCCCATTTTACCCGCGCAGCCGCTTATGGCAAGTTTTATCATTATTGGTCTCTTTCTTCGAAAATGTCATTGCCCGATTTAATCGGGCAATCCAGCAACTGAAACGCCTGGATTCCCCGCATTCGCGGGGAATGACAGTCTTTGTCCTTTTTATACAATCTTCAAACCGTATGCCTTTAGCGCTTCTTTTAGTTTCACAAGATTCTCCTCTGATATTGGACACAGCGGCAGGCGAAGCTCCGGCTCAATCATACCCAAAAGTCCCATAGCCGTTTTAACCGGTATCGGATTTGTTTCGATAAACATTGCTTTGATCAGGGGCAATAACTTATAATGCAGCCTGCGCGCTTCTTTTATGTCGCCTTTCTTAAAGGAAGAGACCAAATTCGCGACATCTCTCGGAACAATATTGGCGACTACGGATATAACGCCTGTGCCCCCTATTGAAAGAATGGGCAGAGTAAGGCTGTCGTCGCCGGATATTAAGTCGAATTTTTCGCCGCAAAGCAGCTTTATTCTGGACATCTGGTCTATGTTTCCGCTGGATTCCTTCACGGCCAAGATATTCTTTATCTTGACGAGCTTCGCGAAAGTCTCCGGTTCGATATTAACCGCTGTCCTTGATTGAATATTGTAAGGAATTACGGGTATTTTCACCGATTCCGCGACAGCTTTATAATGCAGGTAGAGACCTGCTTGAGTGGGTTTATTATAATATGGAGAAAGAACCAAAGCCGCGTCTGCGCCAGCCTTTTCGGCATGCTTTGTAAGTTCAATAGCTTCCGCGGTGGAGTTTGAGCCTGTTCCCGCAATAACTGGAATTCTCTTTGCCGCACTCTCGATGACAATCTCTATTACCCGCCCATGCTCTTCAGTGGAAAGAGTTGCCGATTCGCCGGTGGTCCCGCACGGCACAATACCCGAGGTGCCGTTCTTAATATGAAACTCAACCAGATTTTTCAACTTCGCTTCATCAATTTTGCCATTCTTAAATGGCGTTACCAAGGCGACTATTGAGCCTTCGAACATTTATTTCTCTCCTCCTTTAATGAGCAGATAAGTTACGGAGCGAGTGAATACGAGTGACGTAACTTATAGCCCTTGATGTTCCTTGTTAAGGGCGTCTGCGAATTAAATCCCGCACCCAGCAATTCACTTTAACGACTTCCTGATTCTTGTTTTGAGCGTGCTGATTGCCTGACCGAAATTCCTTATCATTATTTCCCTTGCTGGGTGCGGGGTCAAATTCAGCCACGGTTTCGGTCTATAATTTACGTTCCGCCAAAGGCAAGACCTCGCCGCAAAACGGCGGGCGCCTCACTCCATAAATTCCGGCTTCATTTGACTCCTTATTCCAAAAAATACTCTCCCTTAAAAACAACTTTTGCGTCGCCTTCCAAAAATAAATCCTGAAAATCACGGCCCGTTCTCTTAAAATAAACCTTCAACTTTTTCCCGCCTTTTGTAAGACAGGTTATGGGACTCTTCAACCTCTTTGAGATAGAAGAGATTATGGCTGACGCGACAACGCCTGTGCCGCACGCCAGCGTCTCATTTTCCACGCCGCGCTCATAGGTGCGCACCTTGATGAAATTCGTCTTTTTAACTTCCACAAAATCCACATTTGCGCCTGTTGGAGCGAATCTTTTGTGAAAACGAATTGTCTTGCCCAACCTCCTTACGTCCCATGAGTCCAAATGCTCAACGAATATTACGGCATGCGGAACTCCGGTATTGACAAACGAGGTTCTATAATTCTTGCCTTCTATTGTAATGGCAAAATCCAGATCAAAATCTTTCGGCTCCGACATCTTAAGCCTTATTTTATCCCCCAAAACCTTAGCTTCTATATTGCCCGCTAAAGTGTCAATGCGCATTTGATCGGCGGAAATGCTATTTTCCTTTGCATATAGAGCCGCGCACCGGGCGCCGTTTCCGCACATTTCCGCTTCCGTGCCGTCGGCGTTTATTATCCTCATCCTGAAATCGGCGATTTTGGATTTTTCCAAAATCAATAGGCCGTCTGCGCCTACGCCATACTGCCGGTCACAAATTTTCTTCGCGAAAACCTGCGGATTGCGGACCGCGGGCAATTTAGTATTGTCTATGATAACAAAATCATTTCCGCTGGCCGTCATCTTCGTGAAATTTATTGTTTTCATCTTTGCCTTTTTATTTTAACGCATTAGGTATCTTCTCGCCTCTTACCAAGTCCCTGTAGCTCTCTCTTTCTCTGACCGTATAAAATTTTCCGTCAATGACCATAACCTCCGCCGCGCGCGGCCGTGAATTGTAATTGCTTGACATCGTAAACCCGTAGGCGCCGGCTCCCATAACGGCCAAAAGTTCCCCTTGCTCTATAGGAGGAAGGAGCCTTTCTTTTCCCAAAAAGTCGCCTGATTCGCAAATTGGCCCTACTATATCGACCTTTTCGCAACCGTCTTCGCCGACATCTTTGACCCGCACAGGCGCTATCTTATGATAAGCTTCGTATAAACTCGGTCTTATAAGGTCGTTCATCGCGCTGTCAACTATTATAAATTTCTTCTTCGGCGTAGTTTTGGTGTAAACAACTTTTGTAACGAGTATTCCGCTGTTTCCGGATATAAAACGCCCCGGCTCAAGTATTATCTTAAGCCGTGATTTTTTCAGCAAAGGCAAGACCTTTTGGGCGAAACTTTTTGCGGTTTGCGCATTTTCCATTGAATATATTATCCCGAAGCCGCCGCCGATATTCAAGTGATCAACCGTTATTCGGCGGTCATTGAGAAAACGCAAGACTTTCTTTATCGCGTTCAAAAACGGCGCGGCATCCAGTATTTGCGATCCAATATGTATATGAACGCCTCTTATGTCAATATTAGGGTAGTCGCTTTGCGAATTAAATATTCTATGAGCTGTATCAAAATCAAGCCCAAATTTCGTCTCAGCTTTTCCGGTGGCAATATAGCGGTGGGTTTTTGGGATAATGTCGGGATTTATGCGTAAAGCGGCGTTAACTTTTTTCTTTAGCGAAGCGGCTGTTTTTTGTATCTGCCGCAGTTCGTCCTCAGATTCGACATTAAAAAACAATATCCCGAATCTCATCGCGTCTCTTATCTCATCGGGCCTCTTTCCCACGCCTGCGTAGACAATTTTTTTCGGGTTTACGCCGGTAAGCTTTGCTCTATAGAGTTCCCCTCCGGAGACAATATCAAGGCCCGCGCCATTCTTGACAAGCGCCCGCAAGACGGCTAAATTTGAGTTGGACTTGACCGAGAAACACACAAGCGGTTTCATCGAATCGAAAGCGTCTCTTAACTTTCTATAGTGGTCTATCAGCGTTTTGTAGCTGTAAAGATAAAACGGAGTCGGGATTTTTTTCGCTATATCGCTTACTTTTACATCTTCGCAGTATAGTTCGTTATCTTTGTATTTGAATTCGTGCATCGTTAATCCTTATGCGTTAAATTTATTTAAAATTTAAGTCTCGCTTGGCCTTACTTTATTACTCGCCCTTTTGTAAATATTGTTTTGGAAGGGCTGCGTCATAAACCGGCTCTACGCTCGACATTAAATTTTAAAGTAACATTTTAATCTGCATACCCAAATTGGTTTCGAAATTTAATTTCACATTTCACGCTGTCATTGTCCGGCTTGACCGGACAATCCAGACCCGGATTCCCGCTTAAAGATTGCGGGGATGACAAATGTCAATTTGGATAGTAATGATATTTTTAATTATCCTTCCTCAAAATAGACTTCTTCGACTCAACCGAAACTTTGGGATCGAACAATTTCACGATCTCTTCTTTTATCAGCTTCTTGGAAAATTTATCCAGTTGATCCTGCGTCATATTCTTAATAAGAAGATTGTTATCAAGCGAATATTTAACGAGCTTTCCGATTATGGCGTGAGCTATGGCAAAAGGTTCTTTTTTCTCGATAACAAGATAGTAAACCAGATCGGTGGCGTATAGCGATTCGTCTTTTAGCTGCTCCTCTATCTTTTCTTTATTGAATTTCAACGTCTTCATAAGCCCGGCCAAAACCTTTAACTCGCTTGAGACTATCTCAAAGGAGTTGAATAGCGGCTCTTTATCCAATTGCATATCTCTGTTATAGGTAAGCGGCAGACCCTTCATCATCGTCAATACGCTGACTAAATTTCCGTATAGTCTTCCGGCATAGCCCCTGACAAGCTCCAGGACATCGGGATTCTTCTTTTGAGGCATAAGCGAGCTTCCCGTGCAGAATGCCTCGTCTATCTCGACGAAATCGAATTCCTTTGTTGACCAGATTATCAAATCTTCGGCCAATCTTGACAGATGTGTTGCCACAAGCGATAGCGCGCTTATAATCTCGATGACGAAATCCCTGTCACTGACGTTATCTACGCTATTTTCCGTAAACGCTATAAACGAATGCCCTGTTTCCTTGGACCATTTTTCTGCGGCTTTATCGTAGCACTTTTTTTCAATCATTGTTCCTGCCAAAGCACCCGAGCCAATGGGATATTTTATTTCTTTTATGGCGTTACTTAATCTTTTTACGTCTCTCTCAAGCATATATTCATAAGCAGAAATATATTGGCTTAAGACAACGGGCTGAGCATGTTGCATATGAGTAAAGCCAGGTAAAATTATATTTTTGTTACTTTGCGAAAAAGCATTGATCTGTTTTGCAAGCTCCTCTATTAATTTTACAACGTTGGAACCTTCGTGAACGCAATAAACTTTTACATCAAAAACTACCTGCTCATTTCTAGATCTGGCGGTATGTAGTCTAAGAGCAGTTACGCCTACAGCCTTCTCCAGTCTATTTTGTATATCTGTATGTATGTCCTCTACTTTTTTATCTGGTCTGAATTTATTGGATTTTATCTCCTCCATAATATTGGACAATCCATTAAGCAATTGTTTAAACTCTTTGGAAGAAATAATCCCTGCTTCTCTCAGAACTTTTATATGATACATCGAACCAAGAACATCGTATTTAGCAAGTTTATAATCATACTGGATGGATTTCGTAAACTCCTCTACCAACGGATCAGTTTTTTTAGTAAATCTCCCGCCCCAAAGTTTCTTGGTCATTTAAATTCCCTTTTTTAGCTCTTTATTGCATAAATTATCACTGTCATTGTCCGGCTTGACCGGACAATCCAGACATATTAACTCATCTCTGGATTACCCGAACAAGTCGGGTAATGACAAACAAACTTGATAAACCGGATAAAAACCGACTCTTTTTTTCGCTTTATGCTTTTAATTTTGCGCTTCCTCTATACGGCAAACCCCATATCTGAATAAAGCCCTTTGCCAGCGACTGGTCGAACTTATCGCCTTCCTCATATGTGGCAAGTTCTTTTTTATACAGCGAATTGGGTGATTTCCTGCCCACAACCACGCAATTGCCTTTATGAAGCTTTAATCTGACCGTCCCGTTTACCGTCTTCTGCGTCTGGTCTATGAACTTGTCAAGGGCCTCTCTTAACGGCGTATACCACAAACCGTAATAAGTAAGCTCCGAATATTTAAGCGAGACAAGCTCCTTAAAATGAAATAGCTCTCTGTCAAGGACAAGGCTCTCCAGCGACTTGTGGGCCGTATGAAGCGCCCAAGCGGCCGGAGCTTCGTATATCTCCCTTGATTTAATTCCAACAAGCCTGTTCTCTATCATATCGCTTCTTCCGACACCCGCCTCTCCGGCAATCTTTGAGAGTTTTAGTATCAACGAAACTCCATCCATAGAATTGCCGTTTAATTTAACCGGAATTCCGCCCTTGAAATCTATCTCGACGTAAACAGGTTTGGCCGGCGCTTTATCTATTCCCTTCGTAAGCTGATAAATATCTTCCGGCGGCTCAAAATAAGGATCTTCGAGTTTGCCACTCTCTATTGAGATTCCCCAGAGATTGACGTCTATCGAATATGGTTTTTTCTTCGTTACATCTATAGGTATATTATTCTCTTTGGCATAATCTATCTCTTCCTGCCTTGTCTTTAACTCCCACTCCCTGACGGGAGCTAAAATCTCTAAAGAAGGTTCCAGCGCGCCGACAGAGACCTCAAATCTTACCTGATCGTTTCCCTTTCCCGTGCAGCCATGCGCTACACAACACGCGTTTTCTTTGCGCGCGGTCTCAACCAAGCCTTTGGCTATTATCGGCCTTGAGAGCGCCGTAGCCAATAAATACCCGCCTTCATAGACTGCCCCGGCTTTAAGCGACTTCATCACGAAATCGCTTACGAATTCCTTCTTTAAGTCCTCAACCACAACCTTTGCGGCCCCAGTCTTTAAGGCTCTTTTTTTATAGGTCTCGAAATCCGATTCCTGCCCGACGTCGGCCATATAGGCGACAACCTCATAACCTTTATTGCTAAGCCATTTGATTATAACCGAGGTATCGAGTCCGCCTGAATAGGCTAATACAACTTTCTTATTCATACGCACCTCATAAATTTTAATAACGTGTCTTAAATAAAGTGTCTTTGCGAGGGCGAAGCCCGCGGCAATCTAAAAACGAGATTGTTTCACTTCATTCGCAATTACAAAATGATAATACGTTTTTGCTATTTGAGCAATAATAATAATATAGCCTTTTCAACATGCAATCGATTTTCCGCTTGATCAAAGACTATGGAATGCGGACTCTCCAGGCATTCATCGGTTATCTCCTCACCTCTGTGAGCGGGAAGACAGTGCATTATCAAATAATCTTTCTTTGCTTCAGAACATAATTTCGAGCTAACCTGAAAGTCCTTGAAAGCCTCGAGCCTTTTGGCAAATTCTTTTTCCTGACCCATACTTGTCCAAACATCGGTATAAATCACGTCTGCTTCTTTTGCGGCTGTGGCCGGATGATTGGTTAGGGTTATCTTCGCCTTTGTAGTTTTCGCTATTTCCGACGCATCCTTTACGACTTCTTTATCCGGCTCATATCCTTTTGGCGTCGCTGCCGATATATTAACGCCTAATTTCGCGCAAATATGCAGTAATGAATTACAAACGTTATTCCCGTCTCCGATAAAAGCAAGTTTGATATCTTTCAAGCTGCCTCTTTTTTCCTCGATTGTGAACAAATCCGACAGAACTTGGCATGGATGAAGATAGTCGGATAGACCGTTTATAACCGGTATCGTCGAGTATTTAGCGAGATTCAGTATATCATTATGCTTGAATGTTCGCGCCACGATTCCGTCGAGATATCTTGACAGCGTCCTGGCGACATCTTTTATCTCCTCTCTTTGTCCGAGTTTTATTTCCTCGGGCGCCAAGTATACCGCGCTTCCTCCCAGCTGAATCATCGCGACTTCAAAAGAAACCTTTGTCCTTAAAGAGGGTTTTTGGAAGATGAGCCCCAGCGTTTTGCCTTTCAAAGACTCCGACTCTTTTAGTCTCTTTTCAGCTTTAAGTTCACCGGTCAGTCTAAATATCTCCTGAATATCGTAATCAAGGAGATCATTTATTGAGATTAGGTCTTTGTTATGCACCTCATATTCCTTTCATTGCCTCGTTTAAGATAGAAACCGCGGTGTCTATATGGTCGTTCTTTACGATGAGAGGCGGCATAAGCCTTAAAATTGTTTTCTGTGTGCAATTTATCAACAGCCCCTTTTCGATGCATTTATCAACTATCGGCTTGCCTTCGACAGCAAGCTCAACCCCCAGCATTAACCCTTTGCCCTTAACGAGTTTCACGAATGAAAAATTCTTCTTTAAGATCGAGAGCCTGTTTTGTAAATATCTGCCTCTTCTCTTGGCTTTTTCAAGCAAATCATCTTCCTCGATAGCCCCAAAAGTTGCCAAACTCGCCGCGCAAGCAAGAGGACTGCCTCCAAAAGTAGAGGCGTGCATTCCAGGCTGCAAAGTGTCGGCGATATCTCTCTTGGCAATCATAGCGCCTATCGGGAAGCCTCCACCCAGCGTCTTGGCTAAAACCATAACGTCGGGGGTGACATTATAATGCTGATAGCAGAACATTTTTCCGGTTCTTCCCATTCCCGTTTGAATCTCATCGAATATGAGCAGCATCTTTCTTTCGTCGCATATCTTTCTCAATCCTGAAATAAATTCTTCTGAAGCCGTGTTAATCCCGCCCTCGCCCTGTATAGGTTCCAGCATTATGGCTATGGTCTTATCGGTTATTTTGGACATTACCGACTCTAAGTCGTTAAACTTTGCGTATGAAAAGCCGCCGGGCAAAGGAGCAAAACCTTCCTGGTATTTAGGCTGCGCCGTGGCCGTTATCGCCGCAAGCGTCCTGCCGTGAAAAGAGTTTTCCATTGTTATCATCTCATACCGCGAGGGATAGCCGATTCTTCTTGCCAGCTTTATGGCCCCCTCGACAGCTTCGGCGCCGCTATTGCAAAAAAAGACCTTTCCGTCAAAGGAATGCTCTATTATCTTCTTTGCCAAAAGCCCCTGCAGCTCGTTATAATAATTATTTGGAACGTGTATAATTTTTTTAGCTTGCTGCCCTATTGCTTTTACAACTCTGGGGTGACAATGTCCAATGCCCGAGACCGCCCATCCGGGAAAGAAATCAAGAAATTCCCTGCCTTCGATATCATACGCTAAGATGCCCTTTCCCCTTGAAAGAACAACCGGCGATCGCGTATAAGTCGGCATTACATAATCATAGTATAGTCTCATTACGTCTTCGGTTCTACTCATCTTATTATCTCCGTTCCGATTCCTCTATCCGTGAATATTTCCAGAAGTATGGCGTGCTCAAGCCTTCCGTCTATTATATGAGCCTTTTTTACCCCGCCGTTTAAAGCGGCAATTGCCGCTTTAACCTTCGGAATCATTCCTGATTTTATGACTCCTTTTCTGATCAAATCCGGCACTTCCTTTTTCTTGAGGGTGGGAATCAATGTATTCTCATTCGACTCCTTCATTAAAATACCTTTTGTATCGGTAATCAAGACAAATTTTTCGGCCTTTAGCGCTGAAGCTATCTTGCAAGCCGCCAGATCCGCGTTTATGTTATAAGTTTTCCCGTCATTGCCCAGACCAAGCGGAGTTATTACCGGGATAGCCTCGGAATCCAGAACTTTTTTAATCGGGGCAATGTTGATAGAGGCGATCTTGCCGACAAATCCCATATCCTTGCCTTTATGCTTTAATTTTTGGGCGTTTATTATTTTATTCTCTTTGCCGCAAAGCGCTTTGGCTTTGCCGCCAAGGTCTTCTATGCGTTTGGCTATATCGCTATTCGTCTCATCGAGCGTAGCCTCGACTATTTTTACGGTCTGGGCGTCGGTTACTCTTAACCCATCAATAAATATGGGCTGAAGGCCGGCATCTTTCATCTTCGCGCTTATTCGCGGCCCGCCGCCATGTATCAATACGGGTTTTAACCCGACCGAACTTAAAAAAATTATATCTTCAAAGATCCCGCCGATTACACCTTTGTTGTCCATTATGCTGCCGCCGGCTTTAATGACGACTATTGAGCCCTTGAATTTCCTTATGTACGGCAGAGCCTCTATTAAAACGTCGGCCTTTTTAATTATATCTTGCATTTATCTTTATGTATCCTTCTGTTAAGTCGCAGGTCCAGACCTTGGCGGAACTCCCGCCGGAGTTAAGATCAACGGTTATATTGATATCTTTTTTCTTTAGCGCTTTTTTGGTCAAGGACATCTTTTGATAATCCACGTTTCCGCCGCAGACTATCTTTATTCCGTTTAAATAGATATCAAGTTTCGATTCGTCAAGTTTTAGTGAGGCCGCTCCCGCCGCGGAAGCAATTCTTCCCACGTTAGGATCTTCTCCCGCCATGGCGGTCTTGACCAAATTCGAGTTCGCGATCTTAGCCGCTATTTTTTTCGCTTCGGTCTCGCTCGCGGCTTTTTTTACTTCGACCTCAATAAATTTACTCGCGCCCTCTCCGTCTTTGGCGATCTCTTTGGCGAGATATACGCTCACGTAATTCAGGCAGTCTCTAAATTTTTTATAATCAGGCGTTCCCTGCTTAATTTTTGGGTTGCCGGCCAAAGAATTCGCGAGAATAAAAACAGTGTCATTCGTGCTCATATCCCCGTCGACTGTTATCGAGTTGAAAGAATTCCCTGCCGATTCCATCAAGCAAGTCTTTAATGCCTTTAGTTCTATATCGGCATCGGTAGTCAAAAAACACAGCATAGTAGCCATATCCGGGCATATCATTCCGGAACCCTTGGCTATGCCGCCTATCTTAACGGTCTTGCCGGATATATTCACGGATACCGCTATTTTTTTTGGGTAAAGATCGGTGGTCATAATCGCTTTTGCCGCCGCTATCTCGCCTATTTTCCCTAATTCTTTTACTAATTTCGGAATAGCGCCTATTATTTTATCCGCCGGCAAGGGTTTGCCGATAATACCTGTTGAAGCGATCAAAACCCCGCCTTTCTTCACGGACAAAAAAGACGAGACGGTTTCAACTATCTTTTCAGCGTCTTTAAAACCCTGCTTGCCCGTAAGACAATTCGCGTTGCCGCTGTTGGCGATTATAGCTTGAGCTTTGCCCCGATTTAGATATTTTCTTGAGATTATGACCGGCGCGGCCCTTAAGGCGTTTTTTGTGAAGATACCTGCCGCCAATGCCGGAACTTCCGAAAAGATCAGAGCTAAATCAAGCTTATCTTTCTTTAGGCCGCAATTTATTCCCGAAGCCGTAAAGCCGTTGGGCGCTGTTACTGAACCTTTGATTATCTCCACTTGTCTAAAAACCCTTCTTGCTATAAGAGCAAATCAGCATTTTTCGTCTTTCAACCTTTATTTTTAGTGGAGTTTCCCCAAGATTTTCTATCAATGTTACGGTTCTCGACTCATCCGCGCTTTTATTCTTCGAGCGGCGTCGAGAAGATAAAAGCGCTTCTTCGCTCGAACAATATCTTCCTTAACTTTAAGCAGGGCTTATATTAGTCCCAGTGTCTCATTAAAGCCCTGCATTATGTTCATATTTTGAACAGCTTGAGACGCCGCGCCTTTCCAAAGGTTATCTATCGCCGTAACTACTATAGCCCTTTTACCCGCCACTTTTACGCCGATATCACAGAAATTTGTGCTGTAAACATTTTTTGTCTCGGGAAAGAAATTTTCCTCCAAGACCCTTACGAACGGTTCGTTTTTGTAAAAATCTTTATATAGGCCAATAATCTCTTTTGTGGTTGAATTCTCTTTCAGGCTAAAATATATGGTCGATAATATGCCTTTATTCATTGGCACAAGATGCGGAGTAAAAGTAACCGCTAATTCAGAGCCGCAAAGTTTCGAAAGCTCCTGATTTATCTCAGGCATATGCTGATGTTGGTTTACTTTATAGGCTTTAAAGTTCTCATTTGTTTCCGGAAAATGCAAAGAAATAGACGGGCTTCTGCCCGCGCCTGTCACGCCGGACTTGGCGTCGATTATTATCTGATCCGGAATAACCATAGATTTCTTTACTATGGGAGCGCAGCCTAAGATCGAACCTGTCGGATAACATCCGGGATTAGCTAAAAGCTCTGCTCTCTTAATGTCCGCTTTATAAAGCTCCGGGAGTCCGTAGACGCTTGAGCCTAAAAGTTCCGGGCTGGTATGCTTTAGCCCATACCAGTTCTCATACGTGGATTTATCGTTTAGCCTGTAATCAGCGCTTAAATCTATAACTTTCTTTCCGGCTTTAAGAAAAGCGGGCGCGAATCCCATAGAGACCTTGTGGGGAAGGGCTAAAAAGATAAGATCCGCCACTTTAGTTGTCGCCTCAATATTTAACTCGCCGCACAATAACTCCAGTTGTTTTTTGAAGATGGGAAAAATATCCGATATCGCCGCGGGTTTATCGATCTTGGCGCTAACCGAAGTTATCTCCGCCTCGGGATGCTTTAATAAAATCTTTATCAGTTCACATCCGGCGTAACCGGTTGCTCCCACCACAGCCGTTCTTAACTTTGCCGCAGACATATTGAGTCTCCTTTAATGAGCGGATAAGTTACGGAGCGAACGAATACGAACGACGTAACTTATAGCTCTTGACGCTCTTTGTCAAGGGCGTCTGCGAATTTAATTATAAAATAAAACGCCTATTCCGTCAAGCGTTTCTCCTCGGAATAGGCGCATCTTTTTAAGTTATTTGGGTTCATTGGGTTACTTGAGTTTATTGAGTTAACCCAACAAACCCCATAAACTCAATAGACTCTGTAAACTTTTTTATCGTTTAGTCCACTGGAAACGCTTACGAGCTCCTTTTTGACCGAACTTCTTGCGTTCGCGCATACGCGAATCTCGAGTCAATAGCTCATGACTCCTTAAAGTTGAACGTAAATTTGCGTCCACCTTAAGCAGCGCGCGCGCGATCCCAAGACGAACCGCTCCCGCCTGACCTGAGTTGCCGCCGCCGCATACCGTCGCGGATACGTCGAATTTATTCACGGTTTGGGTCGCGTCAAAAGGCTCTTTAATAAGTGTGCGCAATGTCTCTCTTGGGAAATAATTATCCAACGGCCTTTTGTTTATAATAAATTGCCCACTGCCCGCTTTCAAAGATACCCTGGCTACCGATTCTTTTCTTCTGCCTACAGCCGAATATTTTACTTCCGTGGTTTCCATATTTATCTCCAACCTACACTTTCAGAGGTTCTGGTTTTTGTGATGCCTGTTCATGTTCCTGTCCCGCGTAAACTTTAAGCCGGCGCAAGGCTTGATCCCCTACCTTATTTCTTGGAAGCATGCCTTTAACAGCGTGCATTATAACAAATTCCGGATTCTTGCTCAACATCGTCTCTAGGGTATCTTCCCGCAAACCGCCCGGATATCCGGAAAATCTTTTGTAGGTCTTGGCCTCAAGCTTATTTCCGGTCACTTTAATCTTGGAAGCGTTTATAACTACTACGCCATCGCCCATATTTAAATCTTTGCGAAACTGAGGCTTGTTTTTTCCGTAAAGAATTCGCGAGACGGCGCAAGCAAGCCTTCCCAATATCTTGCCATTGGCGTCTACCAGGTACCATTTTTCTTTCATCTTACACTCTACTTTTTTCTTATCTGTCATCTTAACCGTCCTTGCTTTGTTTGGAAAAATAAAGTATACCATAAAACAGTATTTTGTCAAGTGAAATTCGAGGGCTATTTTTCGGAAAGAAATAGCGCCATATCCGTCTTAAATCAGACGCCGCGTCATTGGCGGGCAGGACGCGAAATGTCCCGGTTTTATTTCTATTAGCGGGGGCTCTTCGATTTTGCACAGCGGCTCGGCGTAAGGACAACGGGTATGAAATTTACATCCAGTCGTAGGAGAGATCGGAGAAGGCAGCTCCCCGCTTGCCGCCAGGCTCATTTTTTTTCGCTCGGATCCTATTGCGATAGCCGAAAAAAGCGTATTTGTGTAAGGATGGATGGGCATAGCGTAAAGATCCCGCGTCGAGGCAAACTCAAAGATTTTTCCCAGGTACATAACCATAACGTTATCGGAGATGGTTTCTATGACTCGCAAGTCGTGCGATATAAAAAGGTAAGAAAGATTTAACCGCGCGCGCAAATCCATCAACAGCTTTAATATCGAAGCTTGAATGCTTAAATCAAGGGATGAAACAGGTTCGTCGCAAACCACAAGTTCGGGCCCTGTCGCGAGGGCGCGGGCGATTCCTATTCTCTGCCTTTCTCCCCCGCTAAACTGATGCGGGTATCTGTTTAAAAATTCGGCGGACAACCCGACCTGGGATAATAAATCCGCGGCTTTATCGAGCCTGTATTTTGTGTTGCCTATGCTGTGAACGATCAATGGTTCGATCAGAATATCTTTTATCCTCATCCGCGGATTTAGGGAATTATAAGGATCCTGAAAGACGATTTGCAAAAGCCTTCTTAAGGCGCGTGTTTTATCTGGGGCTAAGGCGGTTATATCTTGGCCTTTAAAGAATACTTCTCCCGCTGTAGGTTTCAGGAGGCCCAAGACGATGCGCGCCAGCGTAGTCTTGCCGCAACCCGATTCGCCGACTATTCCCGAGACTTTGCCCTTATCCAATTTAAAAGTTACCCCATCAACCGCTTTTACATATCCTATTACCTTTCGGCTTAGCCCTCTCTCAACCGGAAAATATTTTTTTACGCTTTCTACCGATAGTAGCGGTTTCATAATTTCCCGCCGCCTAATTTTGGAAGACACTCTATAAGTTTTTTTGTGTAGGGATGGGCCGGCTTTTCGTAAAGCGCCTTTGTCTTGCCGTATTCGACTATCTCGCCTGCGCGCATAACCGCGGTCTTATCGGCAAGCCGCGCCACAATAGAGAGATCATGCGTTATCAGTATTACGGCTAGTTTAAGCTCTCTTCTTAAGCCGTCAAGTAAATCCAGGATTTGAGCCTGAATTGTCACGTCTAAAGCCGTGGTGGGCTCATCCGCGATCAAGAGATCGGGTTTGCAGGATATGGCCATAGCTATCATAACGCGCTGTTTCATTCCTCCGGATAGTTGATGAGGGTAAGCGAACATAATATCTGAGGCAGCGGACATACCCGCTTCCTTTAATGAATCAACGGCTTTGGCAAACGCGCTCTTGCCGGAAAGGGCCTGATGCAGTTTGATTACTTCTGTTATCTGCTCGCCGACAGTTAAGACAGGATTAAGAGATGTCGCCGGGTCCTGGAAGACATACGAGATATTAGAGCCCCTGATATTTCTTAGCCCGTCTTCTTTAAGTTTGAGAAGATCCCGGCCTTTAAATAAAATTTCGCCGGATGCGATTATAGCCGACTTGGGCAAAAGCCTTGTTACGGAAAGGGCCGTTACTGATTTTCCGGAGCCGGACTCACCTACCAAACCAAGAATTTCCGCCTCCTCCACTTTTAAATCGGCGCCGCGGACGGCCTCGATAATTCGCCCACCCTGCCTGAAATTAATCCTTAGGTTCTTAATTTCCAGTAGAATGCTCATATTCAACCTTGTAGTTTGCGACGCTTCAATTTTTTCTGTGAGGGTTAAGAGCTTCGCGCAATCCCTCGCCTAAAAGATTGTATCCCAAAACCGTGATTAAAATAGCTAATCCCGGAAATACCGTAATCCACCATGCTATGCCCAGAGTAGACTTTGCTTCCGTTAGGATATTGCCCCAGCTTGGGGTGGGCGGTTGGACCCCTAACCCCAAAAAACTTAAACCCGATTCAAGCAATATCGCGCCGGCCACGCCTAAAGTGGCGCTTACGAGAACAGGGCCTATCCCGTTCGGTATAAGATGATACGCCAATATCCTTAAATCGCTTGCGCCTATCGCGCGCGCGGCCTCTATGAATTCCCTTTCTTTCAGGCTAAGGACTTCTGCCCTTATAAGCCTTGCGACACCCATCCAGTTGGTAAGGCCTATTATAACCATAATATTCAGTATGTTAGGCCCTAAGACCGCGATTATCGAGAGCATAAGAAAAAATGTCGGGAAACACAGCATTATATCGATAAATCTTGAGATTATGCTGTCTGTCCAGCCGCCGTAATATCCCGCCAAAGATCCCAGAATCACTCCTATGAATATAGAGATGCCGACAGCTATAAACCCCACCGAAAGCGAAATTCTCGCTCCATAGGCAATCCTGCTGAAGAGGTCCCGGCCCAAAGAATCGGTTCCTAGAATATGCTCTCTCGAAGGACATTTTAAGGCATCGTCGAGTTTTATCTCATTTGGCTGGTGTGTCGCAACGAACGGCGCAAATACGGCCAATAGGGCCATCGTCCCAACTATTATGAATCCGAATAACGCGAGTTTATTTTTTATAAACGCTTTCATCTGGTCCCTCTGACTCTGATTCTTGGATCCGCATAGGCATACAGCACATCCGCCAAGAGATTTCCAAACAAAGTGAGAAGCGCCCCTATAAAAAGAATTCCCATTATCACCGGATAATCGCGCGCCATAACCGAGTCAAAGAAAAGTTTGCCCATTCCGGGTATCGCGAATATAGACTCGAATATCACGCTGCCGCCTATAAGCCCCGGAATCGATAGCCCTATTATGGTAATTATCGGCAAAAGGGCGTTCTTTAAAGCGTGTCCGTAAATAACCCTGCTCTCGGGCAGACCTTTAGCTCGCGCCGTCCTTATAAAATCTTTATGCAATATCTCCAGCATACTTGTCCGCATATAGCGTGATATCCCCGCCAAACCGCCGAAAGCTGATATAAAGACAGGCAGCGCCAGATGGCGTGAAAGGTCCACAAAGCGTTCCAGCGCGCCATACTCCTCAAACTCAAGCGATTTTATGCCTGATATCGGAAGCCAGCCAAGCCATACTCCGAATAAGCTCATCGCGAGCAAAGCCAGCCAGAAAGTCGGAGCGGCGAATCCGGTAAATACCAAGACCGTTGAGCTTTTATCGAAGAACGAGCCTTCGTTTACGGCGCTCATAACTCCTATAGGAATAGCGATTAAGAAGATAAAAAGCAATGACAGGATGTTTATTGCCAGCGTTATCGGTATCCGTTCCAGTATTTTATCCAGAACAGGCCTGTCGTCGGAAAAGGACCTGCCTAAATCCAAACTTGCCAGTTTTTTAACCCATCTCCAATACTGAAGGTAGATAGGCTTGTCCAACCCATAAAGCCTGTCTAATTTCTCGCGGGCTTCCAGGCCGATCTTTGGCGACATCTCGGCTTGGAGCCGGGTGGGCTTGCCCGGAGCCAAATGAATTACGATAAAAGTTACGATCGTAATGCCAAGCAAAACGGGTAAAAAACTTAGCAGCCTTTTTAGTATATATCCGACCATCTTCTATACCTTTGCTCTTCCTGCGGCACATACCACTTTATAAAATTATACCCTATGCCCGCCGGGGCAGGTTCGATTCCCTTAAACCTGGAACCAATTATCGGCAAAGCATCCGGCACGAATAAAAACACGCACGGGTGGTCTTCAAATATCAAACTGTGAATTTTATTGTATATCTTCTTTCTCTTATCCTGATCGAATTCCCTGCGGCCTTCCTCTAAAAGCCGGTCCACCTTGTTATTTTCATAACCGATAAAGTTGAATTCGCCTTCTTTCTGCTTTGAGGAATGCCAAATATCGTAACAATCCGGATCGCGGGATAAACTCCAGCCCATAAGAAGAGCCTCGAACCTTCTTTTATCTATAAACTCGGTCAATAATGTCGCCCATTCCAGAGGCCTTATCTCGACCTCAATACCGACCTTCTTTAATCTCGCCTGGATTATCTCCGCCGAGTTTTTTCTTGTGTCATTGCCCTGATTGATAAGAAGGCTGAACTTGAATTTCTTACCATCTTTCTCAAGCCAACCATCGCCATTTTTGTCTTCCCAGCCGGCTTCCTTCAGTAGTTCTCCGGCCGCTTCTGGATTGCAAGCAATAGGTTTTATTTCTTTATTGCAGGCCCAGGATTCGGGCGGAAAAGGGCCTGTTGAAACCCGTCCTAAACCAAAAAGCACGCCTTTTATAATCTCTTCTTTATCTATGGCGTAGTCTATTGCCAGGCGCACGCGCTTGTCGGCGAATTTCGGATCTTTAAGATTAAATCCCAGATATGTATAGCCAAAAGAAGGATATCTGTATTTTCTGTAGCGTTTCTTGAAAAACGGAGTGTCTGTCTGGCGGGCGTATTGTAACGGCGTTAAAGCGACCTCATCGACTCCCTGTGTTTGCAATTCCAAAAAAATAGTGGATTGGTCGGGTATTATTCTATAAATATACCTGCTGATATAAGGCCGCCCCTCAAAATAGTCGGGATTAGCGGTTAGGATTATCTTTTCACCTGTTTTCCATTCTCTGAACTTATAAGGGCCTGTTCCTATGGGCGCGCGCGCGAATCTTGTCTCTCCTAAATCTTCGTTTTCCAACAGATGTCTTGGGATTATCCACATTCCCCAGCTTGATAGGCCCGGAGAGAAAGGTTCTTTATACGTGACTTTTATAGTATAATCGTCTATTACCTCGAACGACCTAACTCTCTCAAAATCCCCGCTATAAGGCGTCTTTACGTTCGGGTCTATTAATTTTTTATACGTAAATTCGACATCGCGCGCCGTAAACGGTTTGCCGTCGTGCCATTTTACATCTTTTCTTAAATGGAATATTATTACTAATCCGTCTTCCTCGATATCCCAACTTTGCGCCAGCTCTCCTTCCAAGCAAAGGTTTTTATCGTACCTGACCATGCTATTAAATACAAGGCCGCATATTTCATGAGAAGCTGAGTCGGAAGCTACTATAGGCACGAGAGTATTAGCGTCGGCGATCGAAGCGACAACGATGGCATCGCCATAGTCTGGAGCCGGCTTTATTGCGATCGCATTATCCGCGGCTGGTTCAGTGCAAACTTTAGCTGTGAATAGCAGTAATAAAAAAAATACTCCGCAGTATCGCCGGAGTATTTTTGTTTTCACGGATTTACCGTTAAGGGGCTTGTTGCTCACTTGTCTTAAGGCTTTGGAGCTTCTTCGGTTATGGGATTGGGCTGTTCCTGCCCGGTCGCCGCTTTGACAGGCAGCTGTTTTTGCGCGGTTGCGGCGGCGGGCGTATTTTTTTCTCTCGCCATCTCTCTCTCAATCAAAGATTCTTTACGTTTAGCCGAAAAAAGCGCCAATGTTAGCGATGTTGTCAAGAAGATAACCGCGCACGTGGCGGTCGCTTTAGTCAGGAATTTCGAGGTCTTGGTTCCGAAGATGGACTGGAACCCGCCTCCGCCAAATTCTTCGGACAAACCCCCGCCTTTCCCTGCCTGTAAAAGTATAACGGCAATAAGAACAAGACAAGCCACAACATGAAAAAAAATCAATAACGCGAACATTTTATTTAGCCTCCTTTTACGTACGAGCGACGTAACTAATTGACTGACATTTTATTTCTGCCGGGATAAAAACTAACTTGTTTTATTTTTTCTCCCCACTTAAAAATCATTAAATCTCGCACTTATTTAATTCGAGATCAACAAAACTTTTGAAACAGCGGTATAGGTTTTTAAAGATTATGCTTTAAGAAAATTGCGCCGTTGAAGAGATCGGATTCTATTTAAAAATTTCTTTAACTGCCATGTCCCACAAATATTATGTTCTATCCGCTTTGAAATTTTTTAATGAGATTCTTCTGTTCTTGCGCATATTCAACTGGATTGACTGCTTTGCCATTCATAAAACTTTCGTCTTCAAATCCTATTGCAACCCAGCGCCATTGTTTTTTACCGTTAATAACGCATTCCTCTGATTGCAGATGAACGCCTGTTGAAAAAATTGTTATTTTATTTTTTGTTTCCATAGTTTAACTGTTTAAGAATTTTTCTTCAGTTTGATTAAAGGGATAGCTTATTTCAATTCGAGATTAACAAAACCTTTGAAACAGCGGTATAGGTTTTTCTTGCAAAACTAAAGACCACTTCATCGGAAGAAGAGACCTTCTCTTTATTGAAGAAGTCGTCTATCTTCGAGAAAACCAAATCGAAATTTCTTTTTAATTTCCAGCTCTCGCCGGGATTTTTTGTATCCAACAGGATAACGAATAGCCTGTTGTCGGATCCGAATCTCTGAGCGCCCTGGTTTTCATACATCCAAACAGCCAAATCTTTAGGGCTTTTTATCGCATCCTGCGCATTATAATTGCGCGGCAGATAAGTAGTCTTTAAATCAAAAGGTTGCCCGTCAAGAAAAATATCTATTCCCTTTATGTTTTTCAAGGTAGGGATCACCTTTGAATGCCGGCTTATATGCTCTTCGATTAAAACCGTCGTCCAGTGATTATACCAAGTGCAGATCACGTAAGAAGTCACGTCGCCGTGGAGTCTTGCTTTAACGTTTCCTATCAAATCATCATAACGAACGATTTTTCTTACATATTCCGCCTGTATTTTTTGATCCAGTTGACCTTGAACGACTCCCCATGAAAAATCCTTTACTTTATGCAACTCTTTTATCAAATCGCCGTCGCTTATCAAACTTTTTCTTTCTTTTATTCTAAGATCGTATTCTTGTTTAATAAAAGCGCCTATTTTAGCGTCTATGCCTGAAGTATCTATAATATCCTTGACGATATCCGAAACGGTTGCCGAGTTGGTCTGTTTTACGCTCATAGAAAAACGTTTTAGCTTTTCAAGCGGAATAGAACTTAATTTCAGGTTTCTTACCTCTTTTGCGCTAAATAACGGCATTCTTAGATTTCTCCTTTTTAAACAATAAAATATATTCGTGCTTAAAAATATAAAAACCACCTGCCAAAGCCCTGTAGCGCCATAGCTCTTTTTGGTTTCGCTTGCCCCTAGTCTCTTCAAAGTTTTTAACGATAATGGCCTTAAGGCTAAAATCTCTTTTTAGGACCTCATTCATTATATTAAATCCTAAAGGAATCCATGTTCCTTTGCAATACTTATCTCCGATAACAATAGCGAGATATCGCCCTTTTTCCAGATACGAGGCCGTATTATCCAAGACTGCGCCGAACATACTTATAAAATCCTCTGTTGTCGGCGCGTTAGACAGATCGTCCTTGCTTTTGCTAAATCTGATAATATCGTGATACGGCGGATGCATAAGGAGAAGCTGGATTTGCTTTATTCCTAATCTATCGAGTTTTTCTCTTAATTCTATTTTCCTACTGTCGCCTATTATCGTTTCGCTAATAATTCCGTCAGGATTAGCTTCCTTTTTGATTGTGTCTTTTGCCCTTTTGGCCGTTTCAGGATTCAACTCAATCCCGATTCCGTTTCTGCCCATTCTGCGACATTCGATCAAAGTTGTTCCGCTGCCTAAAAATGGATCGAGAACCCAGTCGCCTTTTTTTGTATACCGCGTCATTAGCTGATGGGGTATTTGCGGAATAAAATTGCCCCAATACCATCCAGCATGAACGCCGGAGGTGTTTCTTTTTTCCAGCACCCAGAGGCTATCAGTTAAAACCTCCTCGTATTCCTTCCAGCGATTTAAGTTTATATCGTTTATTTTACTTGTCTTGATTTCGTTTACGCCTCTTCTTAACCTATCGAGATAATATCGCGCCCTTTCGATGGTCTGCGCTTTTTCAATTTGATTCAACTCTTCGAGCAAAGCCTCTTTTTTCAAAATTACCGTGTCGCCGTTACGGCATATATTCACTAAACCGTCGCTATCATTTTTAGGATAACTTATCACCGATTTAATATAAAAAATATCTCTTTTTAGCCTAACGACATCTTCTATCTTTTGAGCGTCTTCTATTTTTTCCAGGATTTTTGACTTATTGATGACGATGTCTTTCTTCCAGTCGTAGTGGTCTTTTTCTAAATCACTGCGTAAATCTATAGCTTGACTATTTGACTTCATATATTTTCGCTTTGTTTACGTAAAAATGCCTTCATTGTCCTGCTTGTTTTTCCTTCAAGCTTAAAATATAATCTTTCGCCACTTTCAAATCGTTTAGGCGCTCGATGTAGTCTGATCTGGGCGGGCGATTTCCCCCATATATAGCAACATCAGCTTCAATGGCTTTTTGAGCATGCTCAACAGCAAGATCGTATTCTCCTTGCAAAGCGTACTCTAAATATTTTGCTCTTTCCACAATAGGCTCCCTTGCCCAATCGTTAACATATTTGTCTCTATCAACAATTACCAATTCCAGCGCTTTTTTATAATCTCGTTTCTTTTCATAGGCATTTGCCATAGAAATAAAAACTATCGCCTTTGAGCCAGACATTTTTGCCAAAGAGATGGCCTTCTCATATTCTTTTATGGCTTCGTCAAATTTACCATCCTTTAATAAAGCATCACCACTTTCCAAAATAGATTGCTCTTTAAAAGCATGCTCAAGTTCTTTTTGCATCCCCTTTGCTTGCCCCTCTGGAAATCCAAGTATTAGTGTTGACTTGGTTTTCTGCTCTGCCGCGCATCCCTGCTGAATGCTTATTCCAGTAATAACAGTCAAAAATATTACTAAAATCACGGTGATTATTTTTACGCTATATTTATTAATTTTATTCATCGTAAGTTACCTCGTTTAAATTAACCGCATATACACCCAAAGCAGTATAATAGCTTATCCCCGCATTGCGAAGTAAGAAATCATCTAATCTAACAGGATCATTTGAAAGTGATACCATTTTAGCAATAAACCTCGCCGACTGCACGGCTATCGGATCAGGATTTGTTTCATTCGGATCATACGTATAATTACAATGATCTATTCCATTAAGCACTATCTTATAGGTGTTAATTTGATTTGCGCTTCCTTCAAAATTCTGGAATGGCGCTCCGCCGCCAGCCTCGCAAACAAAATCCTGACTTCCGCCTATCATTATAACATTTTCCACGTTTGAATTGGTAATCTTTCTTCCGTATCTCAAAGGAGCTCCGATGAGCACCGCTGATTTCACATCAAGATTTGGTCTCTTATTTAACGCTTGCAATAGAGGGTCTCCATCTCCGCTATAGGCCAATGCCACCATATCCGCTGGAGGATTGCCGTTAAACCTGCGATCTATCTCATTTAATATGTCGTCGGTAATTTCATCCGATGAAAGATACACATCTTTAAACCACGTCGCGCCATTTCTTATTTTACCGGACAAGCCCGCGCTATTCTCGTAAGTGGTTATATATGTTGTCTGTATAGCGTCTGGATCGGCAAGAGCCAATTGCTGGGCGAAACCACCCATATATGCAGGGGATTGACCCTCTGGATTTGGATTGCCAATGCCGTTAAGAAGCAAGACATTGAGAATCTGCCGCTTTTCTTTCACTGTAAGATTAAGCTGATTTATTTCATCGTATGTCGCAGAAAAACTATTGAATATCAAATTTATAGCATCGGGGTTGGTTAAATCTATGTCCACCAATGAAGCAACGCCTGTCTCATTAAACTCTTCATAGTAGTTTAGTCTTAAATCCTTAAAAGAATAACCACGATTATTCATAACATCATCTACCTTAGCCTCCACCCACTCCCCATAGCTGTTATAGAGGTTGTAACGGCTGCCTTCCCCCGGGGTTACGACAAGCAAGGTCTTCCCTTCCGAATCTTTTATCTCCACATACGCCTGTTGTCCTTGTTCCAATCTCTGGAATTCCTCGTATGAGCCGAAGTTGGAGTAGAGTTCCGCGTCGGTGTAGCCTAACCTTCCGTTCTGGTCTACGGCTAACTTGCCATAACCTAAGAGGATGTCTCCTTCTATTATGTCTTCTTTTCCGGCTAAGTCCCAGAAGGTCGAGCCGTTGTCTGATTTCTCCTCGAAGAGGGCGCTTGAGACCTTGTCTCCTGCGGGGTCTTCAATTGTAACCTCGGCTAATTGTTTTCCGTCTTGGGTTGTTTTGATTGTGTATTCCTTCTTGTCTAACTTATCCTTGAAGTATTGGCCCATGGTTAAGCCTGATTGAAGTATGGAATTAACCGCGGTTGAGTTAAAGAAGCTTTCCCCATAGGTATTTAAGGCATCCGATAAGCCTACTTCTTCGACAATGTCTGTGAAGTTTAATATACTGGCTGTGTATGAGGCTTGTTGCCATTTGTAATTGCCCCAGGCTCTGTCATAGGAGGATTGATCGAATGAGCCGTCTTGATTATAGAAGTCTTCTCTGTTTGGAGTGGAGCTGTATCCTAAGAAGGTTAGGGCGTTGTCCTTGTAGGTATTAAATATTGACTTGAAGACATCCGGTCTTTCTCCGGTAAGAGGGTCAACTTCTCCTATAGCCGACTGTATTCCGGCATTCAGAGCCGATGATATAACCGAGAATCCTAAATTGGATAATAACGGGCTTAAGCCGGTTTTCTCCGTTGCGTAGTTTAACCCCACACTTACAACTCCTTGAGAGAGTCCCTGTTTAATCCCCTGCCATATGGCCTGGGGATTGCCGCCGGAGACAAGGCCTGCGTTCAAGCTGCTCCTTATCCCAATCCCCGCTATCTGGGATATTCTTGGATCAACGCCTAACTTCTCTCCTAATTCGGTTATACCGTAGTAGGCGAATTCACTGGCTACGTTCGGAGCGATTGATACGGCGGTTTCTCCAATATTGCCCTGCCAGAGGCCGTCTGTAAGAGAGCCTGCTGTTATGGCAAGGATATTGGTTATCGAGGGGTTTAGGCCGACACGGTTTCCTATTTGGTTTAGGCCTTCTATCGTTGAATACTTAAAGCCTTCAGACATAAACGATGATATAAGCGATGATGACGATGAGGCGGGGTTTATTATTCCGAGTATTCCGCCAGTCAAAAATGAACTTGTCAGTTTCGATATCGTGGAATTTACTCCAAGGGCTTGTAATCCTGAAGTGATTCCTAAGTTTAAGGCTATAGCAGCGGTTGTCTTTAAGGCTGAAGCGATAAGAGAGCCTGCGCTAAAGCCGGCCGTTATCCCGGAGAATGCGGCCGTTATCCCTGAAAAAGCCGCGGTTATCCCCGATACTATCTGGGCGGCTATAGTGGATATGATAGAGGTAACCGCTGCAAGGGCTGTTGCCACCACTGCCGAGACGGTTGCTATTATAGTTGTTACAGCGGCTACTATCCCTGAAATAATACCTGCCAACGCCTCTGCAAGCCAGGCGAAGAGGGCGGCCAATACCGGAAGGAAGGCCCCTTTTATCTGTTTGGCTTCGGTATCGGATAATATCTTTGCCTCGTCCTGAGGTTTAAGCTGGGTTATGCAATAACCTTGCGGGTTGTCGACTGCGGAGTCCGGAATACTCCATATCTTTAGGAATTCTTCTTTTGAGATGACCTCGTCTGTTCCAGAGGGGCCTTTGTTCTCCTCGCGGTAATATATCTTATCGTCTTCTATATTTGTTATCGTTATGTAGTGATTGCCGTTGACGTGGACGATGATTCGTCGTTCGTCGTTAGTCGTTCGTACTTCGTCGTTAGTCGTTAGTCCATCGTCATTGGTCGTTCGTAGTTCGTCAATCGTAGTTCGTAGATCGTCAAAGGATAACTTTGTATTGTAGAGATTAAGGCCTTTTGTCCTGGCATATCTCGATAGAGCAAACATCGAAAGCGTCAAATCCCCTGTTGTGAAAACATCTGTTGCCCCTGTAAGTATATCTATCAGGATAACATTTGCCGCGAGTTCCTCGAAGTCGGAGGTTATTCCATTGTGGGAAAGAACGCTCTTTAACGCGAGGAAGGCTGAATGTCCGAAGTGAAGGCTCTGGGAGTCTAACCACTTTAAGATTACGTCTATGTCATTTTGGTTTAATTGGACTATCTCTTCTTGGGTCAAGCCTAAATTCGAGAGGAAGGCGTCTTTTTCTTGTTGGGTGGTTAGGCTAAGGAATGTGTTTAAGCTGTTCTTGACATCTGTTTTTATGGAATCTACTTCGGTCTTTCTTGCGTTGTATTCGGTTGAGGCAAGGATTGACTCTAAGATCTCTTGTTTTGTTAATTTTTGATGATCAGATGATAAGTTTAAAAGATAAGAGTTAATTTCGTCCATGTCAGGGTCTCTCCCAAGAATAGCTCTGAAGTAATAGAGGAGGAAGGTTGTGGCCTCCTGCCTTATTATCTGGCTTAAGAGGACGTTTTCCTGTTCTTTTATCTCGTTTAAAGAGGAGGCCGCCTGGTTGTCTATCTGGATAGAAAGCTCGGCGACTTGAACGTCTAAGGCTTCGCAGGCGCTTGATAGCTGGGTGTAGACTTGGGCTATCGCTTGGTTTACCTGATCTATCATACGGCAGATCTCGTCTAATTGACGGGATTTTTCCGCTTTCTGCCAGGGCCAGACTTTTTTATTGTTTAATTCGTTGAATTGGTTCTGGAGCTGGTTACGCTGGGAGATAAGAGAGTTTAATTCGGAGGCAGCGGAGGCGTATATCTCGTCAACTGCCACTCCCCTTTGCCTTGCAAGCTCGGATAGAGCGATAAATTTCTCCTCGGAGAGTTTAAGGTTGGCCTCACTTGAGGCTTTGTTTAAATCTCTTCTTGCGAGAGTCATATCTATGTCTATAAGGTAATCGCTGTCGTCGTATCTGTAATCGGTTGTTATACGGCCTTGATTATCGGCGATATAGTCTATCTTGCCGGAATAGGTAAAAGCTGTGGTCGTGTTATCTACCTTCCAGACGCTTCTTAATCTATTATTTACGAACTCCTGTCCTAAGATTGTCTCTTCGGATAAGATGTAGTTGGTAAAATTCCTTGCGTGTTGATTGTCGTTATCCAATTCAGAGCTTACCGGTATCGGAATGCCTTCTTCGGCGGCGTAAGAGGCAAGGCTCTTTATATCAACATATACATCATTGGAGGAGCTGTTGAAAAGGTCAGATTGAAGATTATGCTTTAAGAGGATGTTACCGTTGAAGGGATTGGAGGAGGAGTTGCCTTTGTAGAGCTTGATACCTATCTGAACTATCTTGGTCGGATCAAATCCGGATGAGGTCCAGCCTCCGGCAAGATAATCCCGCTTAGGGGTAAGGGTTATTTCATACCACGTTTCAGCTTTTGTGATGTAGAAGCACTGGCCGTATTGACAGGCGTAATTCTCGTTCTTGACGAATACCTGCGCGAAGCTGGAGGCGCCGGCAAATCCTTGAGGGGCCTTTATCTTAAATTTAAGGGACTTGCCTTCCAAGTTAAGCGGGCCTTCATATACAAAGCCCGGCAGGTCATAACGCAGATCCAAAAGCGTCTCCCCGTTATAATGGCCTGATACGCTTGAATTGAAATCAGCCGCTATCTTCCACTGATTCTCGACAACATCCTTTGAGACAGTTGTTATGGCCTTGGAATCGGAGTATTTCTGTGTCCGCCAATACAAAGAATTAAAATTTATATTTGATATGTCTATCGGATCATCCGAAGAACAGGCGTTGGCAACGTCCTCTCCCGAAAGGAAATTCTTCTCTCCGGTAAATGAGACAGCGCCCGATAAGGTGTTTAAATAAGAGTTTAATTTGGGCAGTTTCATCAACAGCGGGCTGTCTACGTAGGAGATGTTTTCGGGCAGGGAAAGCTCGAATCCGTCTTTTACCAAGAGGGGCGCATTGTATACAATTGATGAGTCCGATGTTACAAATAACCTTAGGCCTATCATCATAACTTTAGAGGGGTCGAAGTCGTAATTCTTAGAGCCTGTTTCGACTTCTTTGGAGGTAGGCCGAAGCGAAACTCTATACCACTCTGTGTCTTTGGCTATTGATACCGGGACTCCATATTGGCTCCTCCAGTAATTGTCTTTGGCGAAGACCTGGACCTGCATAGGCTTACGATCCGAAGGAAGCAAACCTTCCGGGATCTTAACCAAAAAGCTTATCTCTTTGCCTGTTAAATCAGAAGGCGCGGGATTAAGATCAAGCATAATCTCGCCCTGTGACTTGTATGCGTCGCCTGCTATAAGATTTGTGTTTAAGACAAGGGTGTCGTTGGCGTAATCTTTGGTGATAGAGCTGATAGCGCGGGTATTATAGTAAGTCTGCGGCGCCCAAGGCCTATCGGTTATCCTCGAGGACTGATAGGACCCAAGCGAGGAGTATCTCTTGGATAAATCCGCGGGAAGGACGCCGCAAATAGCGTTAAATTCTTCTTTTCCGATAAATATGCCCGAACCCTGGGATGTGGCTATGGCTATAATAGCGCTGCCTTTTATCAAAAAAGACAGCTCATCCACAGATTGGGACGGGTCTTTGACATTGATATTTATTACGTCTGAAAAAAATCTTATATTTTCTATCTTGCCATCGGATAAGACAACACGAAGACTCTTTAATTCTTTATCATCGCCAAAGACGATATTTGAATAAACAGAGCCCTCCGAGTCCAGAACAGATTCTATCGCGCCGTCCTCGTCATAGTTTATGGTGTCGGAGCCTTTTTTGGCCTGGATGAGCTGGACCCTGGTTGTAATTGAGTTGGGATAGGAATAACGGTATAAATTCCCGTCTTTGTCTAAAAGTGAATAAAGCCTGTCGTCCTTTAAATACGTCCGGGTATTGCCGGACATATCACTTACGGTTGTTTGATCCGCCAAATATGAATATTCATAGCTTGATATCAGCCTGTCGTATTTCTTAAGGGTAACTTCTTTTAATCGGCCATCCTTAAAATAGACGTTATCCGAGGAAAGGCCTGTAGTATCTTCGGTGTGAAATAGCAGGTTATCTTTGTAGAATTTGGTTATGCCTTGAGTAATGTCATTAATGACGGTTACTTCTTTTAAATCCTCTTTATCAATATAATATGTATATTCATATGTATTGCCGTAAAGGTCTTCGGCCTTTGTTATCTTGCCTTCGGGAGAAAGAGCTTGCCCTTCGGAGCCTTGGCGAAGTAGGGTGAATTTCGCGCCGTCTTCGGCGATTAATTCGCTTAATTTCCCGGCTTTATAGAGCCGGTTTAACCCGTCTGAGGTTGCTATGGAGGAAACCTCGTTACCGCTATACTCTATCTTTGAGTTATCCTCTGTCTGGACGGTTTTGATGTTGCCGCTTAAATCGTAGACTCTTTTAAGGCCGTCTTCCTTAATCTCGACGCCGGCAACGCCATTTAGGGCGCCTGCCTGCCGGCCAGGCAGGCCTGTCAAATATGAATAATCTATCTTTTTGCCGTCGGCTCTTTGAAGAGAGGAGAATAAACCGTCTTCGGTATAGGAAATTACCGAGCCGTCCAAGGAGAAGATGTCTTTTATCGCGCCGGTTGAATAATACAGCGTCTTCGAGAAGCCCGCATCATCTAAAAGGGCCTCTTTGATGGCGGCCAAATCAACGTTCAACGCGCCTTCGGTATAATCGTATCCGCTTAAATTCCGACAAAATCTATCGCGGGATTCTTCTGTTACATCAAGGCCGTCTCTTTCGATAACGAAAAGATTGCCGAATTTATCGTATTTGGCCGCGTATCCGCCGCAGTCGGTTATTATTGTGTTTTCGAGGACGCCTGAGGCGTTAACTTCATAAGAATATGTAAGGTAACTATTGCCTTTGACAAGTTCGCTAAAGCGTCCTTGGCTGTCGTAACTTATAAGCAGGCCTTCTTTCTGGGTGGAGAGGAGTTTGCCTTCAGCGGAATACTTTGTAATCAGTCCGCTGGCCAAAGTTATAGAGATAACTTTGGCGTTATCGCCAAAGGCAACCTTCAAGCCGTCGCTTGCGGTATAAGTAACGGGCCGGACCTCGATAAAGGCGTCTTTTTCAGTCTTCGTGAAGAGGTATACGGCGCCGGAAGAATTTGTTATTGAGGATATTAATCCATCTTCATAATCAATTGTCGAGCCGTCGAGCTTGGTTACTTGTTTAAGCCTGGAATTTTCATCATACCCGGCGATCGAAGAAGCGGATATTATTAAGGTCTTGGTTAGGTTGTTGGTTCCGTCGAATTCATATGAGTAAAGAGAGACACTGCCGTCTTTGGCAACTTGTGATTCTATCAGGCCATCTTGGCGATAGTTAGTTGTTATGCCGGCAGGATTTAAACTGCCGCGGACCGCGCCGTTTTCTATTAAAAGCATAGTCCCATCAGCATAAGTAACCACAGCGTTTGAAATAGTGTCTTCTGCGGAAAATTCTATCTTGTCTATTACGGTGAGGTCCTTCTGCTGAACACGCTCTATCTTGCCGCCGCTATAGGTAATTATGTCGCCTGCGGCAGTGGTAACCCGAAATTCCGCGGGCTGGTCGTCTTGGGCGGCAGAGGAAACGCTCGAGGCCTTCCAATTCATATAATCGTTTAGTTTATCGACGAGCGCCTGCTGGCGATCCTTCGATTCCTGCGCCCTATCCATAGGAACAAATGTTGGATTATTTTGATTGGTTTGAATGGGCGAGGGGTCAACCGCGAAGAGAATCTGTTGAAATAATAACGTCCAAGCTAAGAATAATGACAAGAACCTGAATAATTTGCTTCTTGTGTTCATAACCATTCTCCATTTTTTGGGTTAGTTGCTTTATGCTTAGAATGCCAATTTTTATCTTCGCCGCACCGCTTGGTTTTGCCAATGTAGGGGCGGCTCCCTCACCAGAGTTCGGCGAAGTCTGACGACTGTGGCCGCCCAAATATGTTTTGATAATTACAATTAACGGGACGGGCAG
>JAZDOX010000048.1:0-16987 GCA_043798215.1 Candidatus Omnitrophota bacterium
TATACTATTGCATTGTAAAATTAGTTTTCACTAATTGTCATTCCCGCAATCTTTTAGCGGGAATCCAGAAATGGGCGTGTCTGGATGCCCGATTAAAACATTCGGGCATGACAAACTGCCAAGAACTAACTTTACAATGCACTATTTCGCTCCCGGAGCAAGAAACGGCGCAATCGCTATCCAGAATACGAATAAAATAAAGACGGTCAATAACAACATAATCATAACCACGGCGGAAGTGATCAACCGGCCATTTTTGCGCTCAATAACAAGCTGACCCCGATTCAATTTATCGGCAATCTTATAAGCGTCAATAATCCCGATTAACCAAGGAAAGATAAGCCACGAGGTAAAGAATATGAGGACGCCTTTGCCCGCTTGGCCATTATAAATCTGACCCATTCCACCGATTGTAAAACTCAAAATAGAAGCTAAGACCGGGGAATGTGTCTCTGTCCGCGGTTTTTGCGCCTTGATTTTTTCTGATGCGCTAATACCAGCCTGCTGTGGCTCGATTGCTTCCGCAGAGACATCTTTAATTAAAGCGTAATCGGGATTTAAGGCCCCTAAAAATTTTATGCTGAATGCCCGAAAGAAAACGGCGAAAGGCAAATACAGCGACATAAGACAATAGATTAAAAATAACACTACGGGCACAATCACTATAAAAATAACTACGGTTAATGCCGCCTTGAGAGAGACGGGAATAATTAGATAGGCAAGGTATGACAAGAATCCGATTATTGCTCCGGGTAAAATAAGCCCAACGATAGCCGTGATAAATAACAAAGCGTAAATTATCCCGCAACAAATACCCAAGCCTATCTTAATCAAAAGATACATAACAAAATTCCCAAAATTTCCTTTGATTAAACCCAGGACATTGCGCCAAGCCTGAATTATATTTATCTTATCCTTAAACATCGAGACAAGAACGAATTCCCTCGTAATAAAACCTATAAGAGCCGCACACAGTATAAAAAACAGCAGGGCCCCCGCGTAAGGCAAACATAGCAAGAAAATATGAAAAATTTCTTTTCCGACAGGAGCGGATTTACCGAATACACCCGCTTTTATTAAAATATTCGCGCAAATAAACACAATAATACCGGCAATAATAAGAAATATGCTCGTCAAAAGTAGATTGAACTTAAAATAAGAATTCCCGGTTTTCCTGTTTTCTTTAAAAGGCGTTTTTATCGAAGCGCCATTCTTTACAACATTCTCGATAAAAACAAACGAAAAGCGGCTCGCAAGCCACATCATTAAAATCGTTAAAATCAATACAACCGAGATAATGGCGGCTACAATCGAAATAATTATCACGCGCGAAGGAGCGGCCGCGGCGGGTTTGGAAGTTTGCGCGGCAACGGAAGGCGCAGTCGCGGTTTCCGTTGATCCGGAAATTTGAGCGGATTGAGTCTGTTGACTTCTTCCGTCGCCGGAGTTGTTGTTAAAATTTAAACTGTTGCAGCCATTTACCAAGTATCCGGCCATTAACGCGACAAAAGCAAGCATAAGCCATTTTTTGACGCTAAAACGTTCCAACGAAACTGTCTTTGCCCACTTTATCGAAGAACTCGTTATCTCCGCGAAATTCACCATCGTCTTATCCCCCCGAATGTTAAGTGAAGTTCCCCCTGTCTTGCAGCAGTGGCTTCTTTTCTTTCTTACAGAATGTTCCACTGGAGCGTAACCCTGAACCGAAAGCCATTCATCCGCACCCTTACAAGCGTGGCTTTCTGGTTAATGGGTAACCCGCTTGTTAGAAGACTTGATTTTTACGTTTCTATAAACTATTAAGCCAATCGGTAAATATTAGCATAAAAAAATACGTTCTTCAAGAAATTAAGCGCCGGTTTTCGACCACGCCTAAGATTTCCTCCGAATCAGCCTGCGGCGTCGAAATAGGCTTTATATTAAATTTATCCGCGAGCGTCTTTAAGATACTATCCGAGATAAAAGCCGGAAGCGACGGTCCTAACCTTATATTCTTTATGCCCAAAGAAAATAATGTCAGTAAAATACAAACCGCCTTTTGTTCGTACCACGACAGAATGAATGAAATCGGCAGATCGTTTATGCCGCGCTTAAAAACATCGGATAAAGCCTGAGCTATCTTTATGGCCGAATATGAATCATTGCACTGTCCGCAATCAAGCAAGCGGGGTATCCCGTCTATATCTCCAAAATCGAGCGTGTTAAACCTAAATTTCCCGCAAGCAAGCGTTATTATAACACAATCCTGCGGAACCTGTTGGGCAAATTCAGTGAAATAATTTCTTCCGGGTTTCGCCCCATCGCAACCGCCTATAAGAAAAAAATGCCGGATCTTTTTTGATCTTACCATTCCAGCTATCTTATCGGCTATAGCAATAACCGCATTGTGAGCAAAACCTACCGTAATCTCTTTGCCGGGCTTGTCCTCTTTAAACCCTCCAAGCTCGATAGCCCTTCTTATGACTTTGCTAAAATCCTTCCCGGCGCCCATTCCGTAAATATGCTCCACTCCGGGCCAAGCGACCACTCCAGTGGTAAAAATATTATTCTTATATGAATCGCGGGGTTTCTGGATACAGTTTGTCGTCATAAGCACAGCTCCCGGAAATTCATCAAATTCCTTTTGCTGGTTCTGCCAGGCGGTTCCATAATGGCCAGCGAGATGTCTATATTTTTTAAATGCGGGATAACCGTGGGCGGGCAACATCTCGCCGTGGGTATAAATATTTACGTTTATGTCCTCGGTCTGCCGCAGAAGCTCCTCAAGATCAAGCAAATCATGCCCGGAAACAGCTATAGCCGGCCCTTTCTTTACGTCTAAGGAAACTTTCGTCGGAACGGGATTGCCAAAATGCTCTGTATGCGCCTTGTCAAGAAGCTCAAGGCACTTAAGATTAACCTTCCCAAATCTCATAACCTCATTAAACAAAACCTTGGTTGTAAGCGAGGTATCGGTTAATAACGATAAGGCCCTGTAAAAATAAGCGGTTACCTCCTCGTCTTCCCTATCGAGAATAAAAGCGTGATCAGCGTAAGCTGCCATCCCTTTCAAGCCGTAAAGCAACAACTCGCGCAAACTTCTCACATCCTCATCAGGCAAGTAATCCGCCATCACTCCGGCTTTCCTGCCCTGCTCGGCTAAGCCTTCCAGCGTATTGGCGGGAACCCAGTTGGCGGCCTCCGGCAGTTTTTCCGAAAAGTCCCTGCCGTATCTTTCGCGGCGCTTCTCCATAAAGAGGTCTTTCAGCTTTTCTCTAATCTCATAAGATAGCAAAAGAGTCTCGCGCAACCTTTCAGGATCAAAATCAACATTAGTTACTGTGGCAAATAAGCCCTCGACTACAAAGATATCCGCCATCCTGTCTTTAACGCCTAACTCTCTGGCCATATTGCCGTAGACGCCTATGCCTTTTAAGCTATAAATGAGCAAATCCTGAAGGGCAGCGGTTAAGGAATCCTTACCGCAAACTCCCTGGATGGTGCAACCCTTGCCTTGAGAAGTCTGTTCGCATTGCCTGCAAAACATCTTTGTTTCCATAATGGAGTCTCCTTTTTGGGGAACCGGAAGACCGGCAAAGCAACCTTAACCGAATATAGGTATATTCTAAACGGTAGCTCTGTTTATTTCAAGGATAAAAGGGAAGAGAATTTTGAAATTTAAGTCTCACTTTAAAATGCCGATTTTCATCTTCGCCGCACCGCTCGATTTCCCCCACCGAGGGAAATCTCGCTCCGCGAAAATTTTCGCTCTGCCTCGTGTAAATTGGGGGCAACCCTGGCCGCTCAAATTTTCAAGGTGCGGCTACAGATGAAAATCTTTTATTTTAAATACGACAATCTGTAGGGTTCAGGCCTGCCTGAACCGTTGAATTATATTTGATAAACATAATCGCGCTGTAGGGGCGGATCTCTCGCCAGAGTTCGGCGAAGTCTGACGACCGTATCCGCCCGTTATACGTTAAATCATTCTTATTTGATAAATGATTCGGGCCGACACGGAGGTCGGCCCCTACGGTATTTTAATTATGGCCATTGCGCGCAGAATGTAGGGCGCGTTCCCCGAACGCGCCGCAAGGCGTCGACGCGGGCGCGCCGCGTTACCAATATTCGGCCTGTTCGCCTGCCCGACTCAGGCGGGGGAAACAGGCCCTACAATCAACGGGACGGGCAGGCCCGTCCCCTACAGATTTTATCGTTATTGATTTGTTTGCAACGAAATAATTTTATGTGTAGGGGCAAGCCCTGGGGATGACATATTCGACTTCCTTCGCAATATTTGGCTTAATATACGGACTTAGGGACTCCGGAGTTACCAATTCGATCTTCTTTCCCAGAAGGTCTTCCAGAAGAAATGAAAGCTGAATGAAATTATCGAAGGTTTTCTTGCCTTCTTCAAACTCAACAAGCAAGTCAATGTCGCTTTGGATGGTCTGTTTTCCTTTGGCGTATGAGCCGAACAAACCAAGCCTTTTTATGCCAAACGATTTAATTTTTACTTGGTTGCCCGCCAGAGTCGCTAAAATACCCTCTTTATTCTGAATCATTGGAAATACCTCCAAGCAAAATTATACCATTATTTTGGTAAATTGTTGCATAATTTTGATTGATTTGGCAATACATTCAAAATTGCGTAAATTCGCTTTTGATGCCAGCGAATCCTGCCTGCCCGCCTCAGGCGGGGAGTGAAATGTTATAGGCTTTATTTTAAGCAACTTTCAATAGCATATAAATTGCCGGCAATATAACGACCAAGTTCTTCAATTTTCTTATATGATTCATTTAAATTATTATCCAATGTTTTTGATAAGTCGTCATTTAAAGCAGGGTTTAGCATTGTCTTGAAAAAATAATTAGCATTTTCAATTTCTTCATTATGCAAGCTTATCTTTGCCTTTGTTTCAAAAATTAATAATTGAGCCTCGTTGCTAAACATAGAAAGATATTCAAATTTTGAATCTAAAAAAGGTGTGTGATATTTTTTTATTGAGAGAACTGAGTTTTCCTTTTTTACAGAAGTAAGTGCAATATTAACCTGCTCCTCAGGGGCAGACAACATTTGTTCTAAAATTTTTACAAGGCTTTCGGGAAAACAGTCTGCTCGGTATTCATTTACAGCTTTATTAATTAGTATTAATAATTTTTTATCTACTGTTCCGCGGTGACTAGCAATGAGAAAAGTAACTAAAATGTTACGGAGATTTATTTCTTTTATTTCAAGCAGAATGCCTTTTATAATTTCTTTTTTATGATATTGTTTTTTTATAACTTCTGCTACCGGCAGAGTAAGTAAGCCAAGAAGCCATCCGAAAGCCGTTAGAAGCATGTAATCAAATACATTATTCATGTCTAATTTTCCTCACAACATATAATACACGAATTCTCTTTTTATGACATTTCGCGCAACCCTACGGTAAATCTTACACCGCGTTTTTACGTTTGTAAAGGAATTTATGGGGCAGGGGTAGGCCAAATTGAACCGTGTCTGGATCGTCCGGTCAAGCCGGACGATGACAAACGTTCCTATGCTTATTTATCCCTGCCTGTCATCAATTCTATCGGGACGACACGGGAGTCGTCCCCTACAGTATCGCGTGTAGGGGCGCGGTTTCCGCGCCCAATTATTTTATTATTTATATTTTCATTCGGGCGAGGCGACCTCGCCCCTACGGTATTTACAATTCTTGATCAAACAATCCAAACATATCAATCCGTGTCTGGATTACCCGATTAAATCGGGTAATGACAAGTCTAAATAAAGATTTTCATCTACGGCCGCACATTGAAAATTCGAGCGGGCACGGATCCCGAGCAAAGCGAGGGAGAGCGAGAATTTTCGTTGAGCGCAGCGAGCCTCGCAGGGGCGAGCAAGCGGTGCGGCGAAGATGAAAATCGTATTTTATAGATTGCCGCCATTATGACAAGTGTATATTTTCCTGGGATAAATATCATAAAGCGGGCGGTAAGCGGAAGGGGTGAAATTCAACATCAGGACATTCGCGCCGGACTTTAAGGCCGCTTCCCTGAAATCCTCATCTAAATTTCCAAGACCGGATGTGGCGGGTAAATTCGTTTTTTTCGTAACTATTCTGGTTAAGGCTATCACTTTCAATGTTAATGTGGCATTTCCGGCGGGCTCACTGGAAAAAACAGTCTTCGGATGAGAAATAAAAGGCCCTACCGCTATCATCTCAAAGCCTTCTCTCTTAAAAAAAATAATGTCGCCGGCTATACTCTCAAGCGTCTGACCCTTAAGGCCTGTGATATTGCCGGATCCGGTCTCATAGCCAAAGTCCTTTAAATCTCTCAAACAGCGCAGGCGGTTCTCGAAACTCATACCCGGATGCATAGACTCGTAAAAAACTTTATCTGAAGTCTCTATCTTCAAGAGATACCTGTCCGCGCCAGCGTCTCTCCATAATTTATAGGCCTCTCTTGTCTTCTCCCCGACCGAAAGCGTAACCGCAATATCATACTTTGATTTTACGCGCCGTATCAATTCTTTAAGCCATTGGGAATCCAGCGAGGCATCTTCGCCCGATTGAAGCACAACCGTCTTTATTCCTTCGGCGGCTATCCGTTCGACACTCTCCATCATCTCTTCTTCGCTAAGGCGGTATCTCTTCAACGCGAGATTAGCCTTATTCAATCCGCAATAAAAACAGTTATTGCCGCAGATATTGGAGAACTCGACAACCCCTCTTAATAAAGTACCCGCTCCGACAAATTCTTTCCTTACTTTATCCGCGTATTCAAAAATTTCTCTTAAACCGGCTTCGCTCTCAACCGATAAAAGATACTCTAAGTCGCCTTGTTCAGGCAAATCGCTCTCATATATCCTCTTTAAAGCCGAGGCGATATTAGACATACTCGTCCCTGACGCCTTTGTCTATCTCCTCGAAAAATCTTGAGAGCTGGGCGCGCGTCGCTTCGTCCAACTCTTCCTTCATCTTATTTATCAAGCGGTATCCGCTATCTTTGACTTCTTTCGAGGCGAAATCATCGAGATACTCCTTAAGGGTAACCAAAGCGTTCACATTGCATTTTCCCTTTATAAGGCCGGGCTTGGCCAAATTCATAAAGGCCTCTCCAGTCCTCTCTTTCCTGTAACAGGCGGCGCAAAAACTTGGGATATATCCTTTTTCTACGAGCATTTCGACCAGCTCATCGAGACTGCGCCGGTCGCTTGTGGTGAATTGTCCGTCCCATTTTTCGGTATCGGAATATCCGCCGGGCGAGGTCTTAGAGCCGGCGCTTATCTGCGAGACGCCAAGGCTTACAAGCTCATCTCTCATCGAAGACGACTCTCTGGTTGTCAATATCATCCCGGTATATGGAACGGAAAGACGTATTACCGCCACAAGCTTCTTGAAATCGGAATCCGAAACCTGATACGGCGGTCGCAGAGAAAATTCCGAACCCACAGCCGGCTCGATGCGAGGCACGGATATGGTGTGCGGCCCAATACCAAACTTCTTTTCTAAATGCTCTATATGCGCCATCATCGCCAGCGTCTCGAATCTGTAATCATAAAGTCCGTAGAGCGGGCCAATTCCAACATCATCTATTCCAGCCATAAAAGCCCTGTCTATGGCATCAAGCCTGTTATCCGGATCGGACTTAGGGCCTTTCAGATGAACCTTTCTATATGTCGCCTCGTGATACGTCTCCTGAAACAGCTGAAAGGTGCCTATGTGAGAAGCTTTGAGTTTCTTGAAATCATCCACCGATAACGGCGCGCAGTTTATATTTACCCTTTTTATGTAATGTGACCCCACCCGCGCAGAGTAGACGGCTTCGACAGCCTCGATATAATAATCAACGGCGGATTTTCCGGGAATACAGGATTCTCCGGCCACGATCAGGATACGTTTCTGTCCGCTCTTTAAAAGCCACTCGGTCTGCGAACGTATCTCTTCGGCGGTAAGATATTTTCTCTTTAATTCTGAATTTCCCGACTGGAAAGCGCAATAAAGGCATTGATTCGCGCAGTAGTTGGAGATATAAAGCGGCGCGAACAAAACCACGCGGTTGCCGTATATCTGGTTCTTGACGAATGCCGCCGCCTCAAAGATTTTCTTTATCAAATGGGGTTCCTCAACCGCCAGCAATGCCGCGGTCTCATTCAAAGCAAGGCGTTTTAAAGACCTCGCCTTATCGAGTATGGCGCCGGTCTCTTTTTCCATCGCCTTCTTGGCGCCGGCGAGCAAATCGCAAATCTTACCTTCGTCTATGTATTTCATTTTTCTCCTTTTCAAAAGCATCGAGCGCGGCGGGGAAAGCCGATAGCGCCCTTTTTATTACCCCCTGAGACACCGATATCGCGAGGCCATAATTAGTTACCGGAATATTCGCCTCTTTCGCCTTCTGTATCCTGGCAATCATCTCTCTTCTTGTAATCATACAACCGCCGCAATGAATAATCAGCTTATACTTAGAAAGATCATCGGGATAATCCCTGCCCGAAAACACATCTATCGTTAAATCTCCTCCGACATACTGCCTTAACCAGCGGGGGATCTTTATTCTGCCGATATCGTCCTCGATCGCGTGATGGCTGCAAGCCTCGGCTATTAACACGTTATCGCCCGGCTTGAGCCTTTCGATAGCTGCCGCGCCTCTTGCCATCTCTGTCAAATCGCCCTTATATCTTGAGAAGAGAATCGAGAATGTCGTGCACTTCACATCATCCGGAGTATCGGCAACCATCTTCA
This sequence comes from Candidatus Omnitrophota bacterium, assembly GCA_043798215.1. Classification (GTDB taxonomy): domain Bacteria; phylum Omnitrophota; class Gorgyraeia; order Pluralincolimonadales; family Pluralincolimonadaceae; genus JAZDOX01. Next base: position 8,712 of record JAZDOX010000048.1, read on the forward strand.
AGACAACCTGCGAATCGCAAACAACGATATCCGGTTTCTCTTTCAACTTTTTCAATGCAGAGGCGTATTCCCGCTCTTTCACGACTATAACGAAAGAGTCGTTATCAAGCGCGTCCCTTATCGTCTGAACCTGCGGCAGGATAAGCCTGCCTTTCGGCGCCTGTAAATCTATGGGAACTATAAGGACGGCGAAGCCGCCGGCGGGAAGGAGATCGGCGATAAGGGCCGGAGGATTAAGGAAATCATCCGGGCAAACCTCTATAAGATGCCTTTTAAGATCTTTTAAACAACTATCCCTATTTATCGAATTAAGGCTCGAGCAAAGAATAAATCTGTTTGATTTCTCCTTTATCTTTTCGATAAAATTTACACCCGGCTGTTTTAGGTCTATCTTATTTACAACGACTATAACTGGAATATTTCTTTTCTTCGCTTCGCTTAGGGCGCGCTCTTCGTATTCGCTCCAAATATCGGCTTCGACCACAAGCAGTATCACATCGGACCTGTCGAATATCTTCGATGTCTTCCTCAGTCTTAAATCTGAAAGTTCCGAGATATCATCAAGCCCTGCCGTATCTAGAAAAACAACCGGCCCCAAAGGCAAAAGCTCCATCGGTTTCTCGACGACATCGGTTGTCGTTCCGGCCACGCGCGAGATTATCGCGACGTCCTGTCCAGCGACAAAATTGAGAAAACTCGATTTTCCGACGTTTGTCCTGCCGAATAAACCTATCTGCAACCGCAAAGATTTAGGAGTCTTTATCATCGTCTTTATAGCCTAAAGAAGTAAGGTTTCGCGGGGAAAGCGCCTTATCGACTAATTCCCCGCCCAGCTTTTCGATCAAAAATTTTCTTAAATCATCTCCGCCCGAAGAATAAAATTCTTTAAGCAAATTCTCTACGCCCTCGTATCCCAAACGCGGAAGAAAAGCGGTTACGATAGTGGGGCTTTTGCTAAGATATTCCGCGCACTTATCTTTGTCGGCTTTTATCAACTCGATATGATTGGCCAACATTAAATTTATATTTATCAGTATATCCAGCGACTCAAGCAATGAATGCGCCAAAAGAGGCATAAACTCATTTATTTGAAGCGAGCTTCCGGCACAAGCTCTTGTGATTATCAAGTCATTGGCCATAACCTTCTCGGAAACCTGAATTACGGCCTCAATCGCCACGGGATTAACCTTGCCGGGCATTATAGATGATCCCGCCTGAAGCTCAGGCAGTCTTACCTCTCCCAAAAGATTCAAAAGGCGCAAATCACCTGAAATTTTCATAAGATTCGAAGCGTGCGCCTTCAATATCCCCGAAACCTCGACGAAAGCGTCATTGTTGGCGGTGGCATCGACTAAATTCTCTGCCCTCGACAAGCCAAGCCCCGTTATCTGCCGTAACTTCTCCGTAACCAAAAATATGAAGTTTCTGGGTGAGCTCAATCCTGTGCCTATAGCCGTGCCTCCAAGATTAACAACTCTCAGCCGTTCCTCGCATTTAAAAGTCCTCCACCTGTCTCTGGCCAAAGCTTCCGCGAAAGCCGAAAACTCCGATCCTAAAGTCATAGGAACAGCTTCCTGAAGTTCTGTCCTGCCTATCTTAACCACATCGGCAAATTCCTTTTCTTTATTCTGAAATATCCCCTGTAAAACGGCTATCGTTTCGCTTAACCGGCGCAATTTAAATATCGCAGCGACCTTAAGCGCCGTCGGATAAACATCGTTTGTTGACTGATGCAGATTCACGTCTTCTATGGGATGAAGAAGCGAATAATCGCCAAGGCGGCCTCCAAGCAACTCGATTCCGCGGTTAGCGATAACTTCGTTTACATTCATATTGGTCGAGGTGCCGGCGCCTCCCTGAAGCGCGTCTACAGGAAAAGAATCGCTAAATCCCCCGCCGATAATTTCATCGCAAGCGCGAATAATCGCCTTGGCTTTCTTCTCTTCAATGTAATCAAGCTCGAGATTCGCTATGGCGCAGGCCTTCTTCACCATCCCAAAAGCGCTGATTAGCGACTGACTGACTTTATAACCGCTGATATGAAAATTTTCTACGGCGCGCTGCGTATGTATGCCCCAATAGGCGTCTTCGGGTATTTGTTTTTCTCCCAATAAATCTTTCTCTACGCGGTACTTCATATTATCTCCCCTTCGACAAAGCCGACTTAACCGAAACTCCCTCTATCAAGCCAAGTTTGCCTGTTAGGGAACCAAGTTCATCGGTGGTCGCGTCGACAATTACCGTTATTACCGAACAATCCCTCTTCTGATATGGAATGCCCATTCTCCCAAGAATCAAGTCCCCGAATTCAGAGAGAACCTTGTTTACTTCTGAGGCCTGTTTTTTCCTGTTGGATATTATTATTCCCACAAATCCAAGACGTTTATCCATTTGGTTTCCTTCTAATAATGTAGAGACGCGATTAATCGCGTCTCTACTTGCACCAATAAAAAACCCAGCTCTTTCCCGCTTGCTTCCCGCGGTAAGGCTGGGTATAGCTTTCTCCAACTTTACCCTTGGCTTCAGAATTTATTCCTTGCCGCAGGAATGGCATATGCTTAAAACATCTTATCTCTTATAAATAGGCCTGCCTTTATAAGTCGTATGTAAAAGTTCCTCTGATTTTTCGCTTAGAGGTTTCTCCAAAAATTCTTTATAGAGACGTTTTATGTACGGATTTTGATGGGAGCACCTGACCTCTTTGCGCTCATCATCCTTATAAAGCGCGTTGGCCCTTAGCGCTCTTATTTCGTCTGTAACCATATAGGGCTGCCCGCCGCCCCCGATACACCCACCCGGGCACGCCATAACCTCAATAAAATGATAGGGCATCTCCTTGCCGGATTTCTTGGCTTCCCTGACCTTATTAAGCACATATTCAACGTTAGCCATTCCGTGCGCCACGGCGACTCTTATCTTTTTTCCGCCCACATCTATCTCGGTTTCCTTTACTCTCTTAAGCCCGCGGACACTCTCAAACTCAACTTTCTTAAGTTCTTTGCCGGTGATAAAATAATTCGCGGTCCTTAAAGCGGCCTCCATAACTCCGCCCGTGGCTCCAAATATAACACCGGCGCCGGCATACTCGCCAAGGATGCTGTCCGATTCCTCTTCCGGCAACTGTAGAAAATCAATCCCCGCCTGCTTTATCATACTCACCAGTTCTCTTGTCGTAAGAGCCACATCTATGTCCTGATACCCCGAAGCAAACATCTCATCACTTCTTGTGATCTCGTATTTCTTGGAAGTGCAGGGCATAATCGAAACCATAAATATTTTAGAAGGATCAATATTATTTTTCTGAGCGTAATATGTCTTGGATAAGACTCCGAGAATCTCATGAGGAGATTTGCAGGAAGAAAAATGATCTATCATATCCGTATGGAACTTTTCCATAAAATCAACCCAAGATGGGCAACAGGTAGTTATTAAAGGAAGGGGGTTTGTTCCCTTAACAAGCCTCTGCTCAAACTCGCTGGCTTCTTCCATAATAGTTACATCCGCCGCAAAGCTTGTGTCAAAAACGGCTTTAAATCCCAATCGCCTCAATAAGGCGTATAATTTCTTTGTAAAATTCTCGCCCGCGTAGCCGAATGCCTCTCCGATTGATGCCCTTACGGCCGGCGCAATTTGAACAACACAATATTTATCGGGATCCTGCAGCGCAGTCCAAACCTTTGGAACTTCAAAATACTCAACGATGGCGCCTGTGGGACAATGAGCTGAGCACTGGCCGCATCTTATGCACGGGGAATCGGCTAACTGAATGTCTCCAGCAGGAGCAAACCTGGTCTTGATCCCTCTCTGCAAAAACGACAAAGCCCAGACATCCTGTAAATCCTGGCACACATAAATACATCTTCCGCAAAGAATGCATTTCTCCGGTTCCAATACCACAGCCCGCGTCGAATCATCCTTTGGTAAATTCCTTTTGATTTTCGGGAAAAATTCTTCGGAAATACCAAAATCCGCGACAAGCCTTTGTAATTCACAATTGTTATTTCTGCCGCATATAAGACAATCGTTAGGATGATTGGAGAGGATAAGCTCAAGCGCTATTCTTCTAACCGAGACTATCTCCGGATCATGAGTAGTAACTTCCATTCCCTCCTCAACCGGCGTGCAGCAAGCCCGCAACATCTTATTTGAACCTTTAACTTTAACTATGCAAATACCGCAGGAAGCCGATGGCGGCAAATCAGAATGTTTGCATAGCGTTGGAATCTTTATCTGGACGCTCTTGGCCGCTTCCAATATAGTAGTCCCCGCCTCTACCCTTAATAATATTCCGTTTATTTTTGCTTGCGCGACTTTTGCCATTTTTATTCTTTTAACACCGCCTTAAATTTACATATCTCGAAACATCTTCCGCATCGGACGCACTTGCCCATATCTATAATATAGCCCTCATCCTTATTGCCGACGATAGCCTTCGTCTCGCAGTTCATCATACAAAGACCGCACTTTTTGCATTTTTCCGGGATAATCTTATAATTCAAGAGATTTCTGCATTTCTTGGAAGGACATTTCTTATCCAATATATGCGTCCTATACTCGCCTTCATAATACTTCAATGTTGAGATCGCCGGATTCGGAGCTGTCTGCCCTAACCCGCATAAAGCCGCCTTTTGCATAGCCAGCGCGATTCTTCTCAAATCATCTATATCTTTTAATTCACCCAAACCTTCGGAAATCTTACCCAAAGTATTTACCATCTGAGAGGTTCCTATCCTGCACGGCGCGCATTTACCACAGGATTCATCATAGCAAAATTTCTGATAAAATTTGGCTATATCCACCATACAATCATCCTCATCCATTACAATCATCCCTCCTGAACCCATAATAGAGCCCAGTTTCTGCAGATTTTCGTAATCAACCGGCGTATCAAGGAAATCCTTGGGTATAACTCCGCCTGAGGGGCCGCCTGTTTGAACGGCTTTTATGCTCTTATTTCCCAACATACCGCCGCCTATATCAAATACTATCTCCCTTAATGTCGTTCCCATCGGTACTTCGACCAACCCGGAATTCTTTACCTTGCCCGTAAGCGCGAAAACCTTAGTGCCTTTTGAAGTCTGGGTCCCAATCCGCGCAAAATAATCGCCGCCTTTCAAGATTATAAAAGAGATATTTGCCAATGTCTCTACGTTATTAATCACGGTCGGCTTCTCCCAAAGCCCTTTCACGGAAGGATATGGAGGGCGCGGGTGAGGGGTTCCTCTTCTGCCTTCTATGGAAGCTATAAGAGCCGTCTCTTCGCCGCAAACAAAAGCGCCGGCGCCAAGCCTTATCTCTAAATCAAAGTTAAACTGTGTTCCTAATATATTATTTCCGAGTAACCCACATTCATACGCCTGATCGATAGCTCTCTGTATTCTTTCTACGGCCAAAGGGTACTCCGCCCTAATATAAAAATAACCTTTTGTGGCCCCTATCGCAAAACCGGCTATTATCATCCCCTCCACAACCGAATGAGGATCTCCTTCAAGTACACTTCTGTCCATATAAGCGCCGGGATCGCCTTCGTCGCCGTTACAAATCACATACTTCTGGTCCGAAACCATCTCTTTCGTGAAATTCCATTTCATCCATGTCGGATATCCGGCGCCGCCCCTGCCGCGCAAACCGCTCTTTTTTATCTCTTCGATAACTTTTTCAGGCGCATACTCGCAAAGCGCTTTCTTCATCGCCTGATAACCGCCATTCGCTATGTAGTCGTCTATGGAATCAGGATCCACGACACCGCAATTTCTTAAGACAATTCTTAATTGCCACGGTTCTTTGTGAAATTTAAGCTCTTCTATTTCCTTGCCATCTCTAAGAGTAACCTCGATTATCCTATTTATGTCCGCGGCAGTTACGTTCAGATAAACAATATTATCCGGAATAATTTTAATTACAATGCCCTGATTATATATTCCTATGTCCGCCACGCGAACTGCTTGAACCGCTTCCTGCAGATTTCGCTCTCTTAAATTATTTAAAAATGAGGCGGTAAACTCTTTCGTCGTATCAGCCTGCGCGATACCGGTATCCTTTATAAATACTATCTTCTTTTCCATTTTAAGACTGCTGCCTTTTGACTATAATATCATAAATATGGTCATTTATAAGGCGCCTATTATGTATATGCTCCTCGAGAATAAGCATGGCAACTTCCTTGTTAACCTTGCCATAAACCACCGGCAACATACCCTCTATACTTACCTCAACAAGCGGCTCGGCATAACACATACCCGCGCAACCGCATTTCTTCACGGAGACCTGAAGATTCCTTTTCTTTACCTCTTCTCGTAAAATATTAAAGACTTCCTCGGCGCCCGCCGCTATCCCACAACTCGACATACCCACCTTAATCCAGTTCTTCTCTTCTTGAGGCGCTCTTGCAACTTTCCTATCCAAATCTTCTTTGCTTAATTTGCTCATTTAGCTACCTGTTCTTCTTCATATTCGTTCAATATATCCGCTATCTCTTCTTTCTTCACTTTGCCATATATTTTATTATTTATCTTTACAACAGGAGCCAAGCCACAGCAACCCAAACACCTTACCACATCAAGATGAAATTGCCTGTCTTTGGTGGCCTGTCCTTCTTGCACGCCCAAAACCGATTTAAACTCCTGCAGAATCTCAGCAGCCCCCTTGAGATAACAGGCAGTTCCCATACATACTGAAATATGGTGCCTGCCGGGCGGCTCAAGCCTGAAATAATGATAGAAAGTGATTACCTCATAAATTCTGGCTAAAGGAACATCAAGATATTTAGAAAGCTGCAGGGAAGTTGCGCGCGGCACATAGCCATATCTATCCTGAATATCATGAAGTATCATAATCAGGCTTCCTCTCTTGTCCTTCCATTTTCTAACTATACCTTCGATATCTTCTGATAGTTTTTCTTCCTGCATCTCACTTCCTCTTTAAAATATAACTAATTTTTGGGATTTTAAAAAATAAGGTTTAATTGTGGTCTTCGTTATAATATTGATTAAATTTAACATACTATTACATTGTAAAATTAGTTTCCACCAGTTGTCATTCCCGCAATCTTTTAGCGGGAATCCAGAAATGGGCGTGTCTGGATGCCCGATTAAAGCATCCGGGCATGACAAACTGTCAAGAATTAACTTTACAATGCACTATTAAAAATAAATCAAGCTATATGCCTTGAAGGAACAGCCTACTCTCCAATTCCTTGAGAATAAGACGCGCGACATAAGGCAAAGCCCCTTGCATTATTGAATGCAAGGGGCTATATATTATCCCCGGCGACGTCCTACTCTCCCAAGCCGTTACCAGCTAAGTACCATCGGCCCTGAGGGGCTTAACTTCCGTATTCGGAATGGGAACGGGTGTGACCCCCTCGGTATAACCACCAGGAAATTTAAAGACAACTTCCGTCCGTCGCAAATATCGACGGACGGACCCGCCAAAGCGGGACATAGCAATATTTTTGGCCAAGCCGAATGAAAACTTAAAAAAGTTCTCATTTCGACATCCTGAAGCATCACTCTTACGAGTAAATACATTCAAGACAATTTTGCACTCTTAATTCTAAATTTAAAAGTGGTCAAGCCGATCAGCATATTAGTACCGGTAAGCTAAACCCCTTACAGGGCTTACACCCCCGGCCTATCAACCTTGTAGACTCCAAGGTGCTTTCGACCATCTTGCGATGGGGGATACCTAGTTTTGAGGTGGGCTTGGCGCTTAGATGCTTTCAGCGCTTATCCCTTCCGGACGTGGCTACCCAGCCATTGCCACTGGCGTGACAGCTGGAACACTAGAGGTCCGTTTATCCTGGTCCTCTCGTACTAAGGACAACTCCTCTCAAGTATCCTGCACCCGCGAGAGATAGAGACCGAACTGTCTCACGACGTTCTGAACCCAGCTCGCGTACCGCTTTAACCGGCGAACAGCCGGACCCTTGGGACCTTCTCCAGCCCCAGGATGCGATGAGCCGACATCGAGGTGCCAAACCGGTTCGTCGATGTGAACTCTCGGAACCGATAAGCCTGTTATCCCCAGAGTACCTATTATTCGTTGAGCGACGGCAATTCCACATTCAACCGCCGGATCACTAGGACCTGCTTTCGCATCTGTTCGTCTTGTAAGACTCACAGTTAAGCTCCCTTATGCCCTTACACTCACCGTGCGATTGCCAACCGCACTGAGGGAACCTTTGTGCTCCTCCGTTACTCTTTAGGAGGAAACCGCCCCAGTCAAACTGCCCGTCTAGCACTGTTCCTTGTCCTGTTTCAAGGCTCAAGGTTAGA
>JAZDOX010000092.1:0-3033 GCA_043798215.1 Candidatus Omnitrophota bacterium
GAGATCGAAGGAAAAAGAAAAACTCCGGCCAAAGCAATGCCTTGTTATGCTGAAGATAGAAATAAAAAGATCATCCAGATAGACGGTATATTGAGAGAGAACGCTCAAATAGGATTGGATGAGAAAGTAAAAATCAATAGAATTAACTCTAAGCCTGCCAGTAAAGTCACCCTTTCACCCCTGACGATATCCAACCTGCTCCAAAGAGATAACGATACTAAATATATCGGTTCACTCATAGAGGGGCTTCCGGTAATATCAGGTGACAAGATCAGGGCGACTTTTTTTGGATCAAAGTCAAGTGATTTTAAGGTGGTAGACACCATTCCTGACGGGGTGGTATTGATAAATGCCGCTACTTTAATAAGGATGGAGGCCAAAAATCAAGGGGAGGCAAAGCAGGCCACGGTCTCTTATGAGGATATTGGCGGGCTCGGTTCCCAAATTCAAAGGATCAGGGAGATGATAGAACTTCCTTTAAGATATCCACAGGTGTTTGAGAGGTTGGGGATAGGCGCGCCCAAAGGGGTTTTTCTCTATGGTCCTCCTGGCACAGGCAAAACCTTAATTGCGCGAGCGGTAGCCAATGAAACCGATGCTTATTTCACTCACATATCAGGACCTGAAATTATGGGTAAATTTTATGGTGAAAGCGAGGCCCGCTTAAGAAGCGTTTTCGAAGACGCGCAGGCCCATGCTCCCGCGATAATCTTCATTGACGAAATTGATTCGATAGCTCCTAAGAGAGAAGAGATGGGCGGTGAGAAACAGGTTGAGAGACGAGTTGTGGCTCAGCTTTTATCCCTGCTCGATGGATTAGAGTCGAGAGGCCAAGTTATAGTCATAGGCGCGACCAATATACCCAACACTATAGACCCTGCTCTGAGAAGGCCGGGTAGATTCGATAGGGAAATTTCAATTCCGATACCTGATAAAAACGGAAGATTAGAGATCCTCCAGATACATACGCGAGGTATGCCCCTGGCAGAAGACGTGAGCCGCGAAAAATTGGCTGAGATCACCCATGGATTTGTGGGAGCCGACTTAGAGGCCCTGGCGCGTGAAGCGGCGATGAGTGCTTTAAGAAAGATTTTACCCAAGATAGACTTCGAAATGCAGGATATTCCTTATGAGACTTTGATGAAGCTCGAGGTGACTATGGATAACTTCCTGGAGGCGATGAAAGAAGTTGAACCTTCGGCCATACGCGAAGTCTTCGTTGAGGTCCCGGATGTAAAATGGAACGATGTCGGCGGTTTAGAGAATGTAAAAGAAGAACTAAAAGAAGCGGTTGAATGGCCGCTTAAATATTCCGATGTTTTTAAAAAGGCTAATACAAATCCGCCTAAAGGGATACTTTTATATGGAGTTCCCGGCACAGGGAAAACGCTCCTGGCGAAGGCAATTGCTACTGAAAGCGGGGTTAACTTCATTTCAGTAAAAGGCCCTTCTCTTATATCCAAGTATGTAGGGGAAAGTGAAAAAGCGATCCGCGAGGTTTTTAAGATAGCAAAACAGGCCTCTCCCACAATTCTATTCTTCGATGAGATAGACAGCGTTGTCCCGAGGCGCGGTTCAAGCTCTACAGATGCCCACGTTACAGAAAGAGTGATAAGCCAATTCCTGACGGAGATGGATGGGATCGAGGAATTAAAGGGGGTCGTGGTTCTGGCGGCCACCAACAGGCTCGATATGGTTGACCCCGCTATATTGCGCTCGGGCAGGTTCGATATTTTATTTGAGCTTCAGAAACCCGACGAGAATACCAGAGAGGAGATATTTAAGATACACACTAAGAATAAACCGCTGGCCAAGGAAGTGGATTTAAAAGAATTGGCCGGGAAAACCGGAGGCAAGGTAGGAGCGGATATCGAATTTATATGCCGGAAGGCCTCTATGCTGGCGATAAAGGAATATATTAATCAGGGGACAGGGGGCAGGGGACAGGGGACAGAATTAAAGATTACGAAGAGGCATTTTGAAGAGGCTTTGGCGTTAATGAACTCTGTTAGAAAGTGTGGACCTAATTAGATGGTAAATATCTAAAGAGTGGAGCTTTCTAACGGAGTGAATAACAAAGACATAAAAAGAAAGGAGGCTGAATAATATGTTTAAATTCATCAAGAGTTTAATGGCTGGCATTAAGAAGTTTTTTGGCGGCATCTTCAAGAAAAAGGCCCGCCCAGCAGACATTGGCGGGCAGGCAAAACCGCCGGAGCAAAAGTAGAGGGTAGGCAGGTATTATGGAAAAGCAAGGGAAGTATATTTACGGATTTTTAAATTCTGGCAAAGAACTATTCTTTGGTCCTCACGGGATTAGCGCCTGCGAAGAGGTTTATACTGTTTCTTATCAGGATATCTCAGCCGTGGTAAGCGACTCTGAAATAGCCGATTATACCTGTATGCACACGGACAGCCTCGCGATGTTTTTAGTCAGGCATCAAAGAGCTATCGAAAAAATTATGGGCTTGGGGCATACGATCATTCCTATGAGATTAGGAACCTTTGCCAAAGATACAGGGGAGATTCAATATATATTGTCTTGCGGGTATTCTATAATCAAAGATATTTTTAGCAAGATATCAGATAGGATAGAGATTGACATCATCGCCGAGTGGAGCGATTTTAGTTCGACCCTTAAAGAGATCGGGGAAGACGAAGAGATTAAAAAATTTAAGGAGAGACTTTTAACCAGCCCGGCGGGCGTGACTGTGGACGACAGGATGAAGGTAGGGTTTATGGTTAAAGAAGCATTGGAGAGAAAAAGAGAAGGTTATTCCCAGCAAATACGAACAACCCTCAAAAGTGTAAGTCAGGATTTCAAGACCCACGAGTTGATGAATGATAAGATGGTTACCAACATAGCTTTTTTAATAGATAAGCCTAAACAAGATACCTTTTATAAAAGAGTAGAAGAACTAAACGCTAAATTTAAAGAAGAGCTGAATTTTAGATGCGTCGGACCCCTTCCGCCTTATAGTTTTTATACCCTGGAGATAAAAACGATAAATAACGAAGAGATAGATTGGGCAA
>JAZDOX010000095.1:0-12047 GCA_043798215.1 Candidatus Omnitrophota bacterium
CAGAATGGTTGATCTGCCCTCGCTTAAATCGAAAATTACAATGCTCCTTTAGAGAGCACAAATAGATGACTGAAAGCCGGTTGTTCGGTATTTCAAAAAAGGTGTAATTATAAAGAAGCTGTCAAGAACCGTGATATCGAGAATATTCCATAACCGCTTAAGGTGGTTAGCTTGAATCTCGGAAGGGAGCATGCAAAAATGTGTTATTTTTGCTCAATGGATGGGTATTTTTATATTGACATGCTTTTTCATAGATGATGTAAACGGACAGCCATAAAACAGGATACGTCTAAATGAAGACAATCGTAATAAAGATAAACTCAACCAAGCCGCAATTATCTAAAATAAAAAAAGCGGCCGATGTCTTAAGAAACGGCGGATTAGTCGCTTTTCCGACTGAAACAGTTTATGGTTTGGGCGCGAATTTGCTTGATAGAAAAGCGGTGCGAAAATTGTATGAGATAAAAAAGCGTCCGCGCAATAAGCCGCTGACCATTCATGTGGCTGGAATTGAAGCGGTTGAAGCGATGGTTGGCAGGATGCCGGAGAAAGCGAAGATACTGGCAGAAGAATTTTGGCCGGGGCCATTAACGCTTATTTTGAAAGATGATAATGGGAAGAAGACAGGGTTTCGCATACCGGACAATAAAGCGGCGTTGTTATTGCTTAAAGCGGCCGGCGTTCCGGTAGTTGCTCCCAGCGCCAATCTTTCCGGATGCCTGCCTCCCGCCGACGCCAAAGAAGCGTTTGATAATTTTAACGGGAACATCGAGATGGTTTTAGACGGAGGCCGCGCCAGAATAGGCGTTGCCTCGACTGTGGTTGAGGCGGGAAGCCGGGGATATAAAATTTTACGTGAAGGCGCGATTTCGCGCGCGCGCATACAAGAAGTTTTAAGTAAGAGTTTGGGCGGCGCCCGCTGAAGAGTTTTTTATCGAGGCCGAAACTTAAATGATAAGATCGATTTTATTAGTTTGCACTGGAAATTCCTGCAGAAGCGCTATGGCCGAGGGGTTATTGCGCAAGTTGCTAAGAGAGCGCGGTTGTAAGGAGATAAAGATTTTCTCTGCGGGAATCGCCGCGGTGCCGGGTATGATGGCCAGCGCTAATGCGATAGAGGTCATGGCTAAAGAGGGGGCGGACATCTCAAACCATCGTTCCAGTTCCGTTACAAAAGAATTGATAAAACAGGCCGATTTGGTGCTTTGTATGGAGCCGCTTCACTTGCAGGCAGTCTTAAATTTCGATTTGGAGGCCAAGGACAAGACATATCTTTTATTAGACTATGCCTATGAGATGGAAGAAGACAAACCGGCAAATTTTTACGTGACTGATCCGGTAGGCAAACCTTTGGAAGTCTATGAATCGGTATTGATGACATTGAGAGAAGCTATGGAAAGGCTGGTAAAGAGGATATGCGTATAGCGATAGGCGCCGATCATGGAGGTTTCGAATTAAAGGAGAAGATAATCAAATATCTTAGATCAAAAGGGCACATAGTCAAGGATTTCGGCGCTTATTCCACCGAATCCTGCGATTATCCTAAGTATGGGTTTGCCGTTGCTTGCGCGGTCTCCGGTAAAAAATATCCCCGCGGCATACTGATATGCAAGAGCGGAATAGGGATGTCCATCGTGGCCAACAGGGTTCGTGGAATAAGGGCGGCTTTGGTAAACGATATCGATAGCGCGAGGTTCTCGCGCGAACATAATGATTCTAATATAATAGTCTTTGGCTCGAGATTAACCGATATGGGCAGGGCCAGGCGCATGCTAGAGGTTTGGCTGAAGACAAAGCGTTTAAGCGGAAGGCATTTAAGAAGAGTAAAGCAGATTGAAGCGATGTTTACTGAGGCTGCGTCATAATGTAGTTGCTTCCGCCGGAGGCGGACAGGCGATTTATCGAGCGCAATATATCGGCCCAATAAATTGGGCAGCTACATTACGACACAGTCTCGGGGAACGCGCCCTATGAATTATAGAATAACGGTTCAGGCAGGCCTGAACCCTACAGGACAATCTTAATGACATAAAAATAGACAAACCTATAATATACGTTATATGAAAAAATAGATTTAAAAATTACAATAATCCCTGCCTTGCCGGCAGGCTGTAGGGGACGGGCCTGCCCGTCCCGTTATTGTAGGGCCTATTCCCCCTGCCTACGCCGAAAAGCTTCAGCAGGCAGGCGAACAGGCCGAAAGTAAATGCATGTTTGATACTATGAATAAATTAAGGCTTGGAGGAATTATGATGGAAAACCTAAAGAAGACCGATCCCGATATTTATAATGCTATATGCGATGAGACGCGCAGGGAGGAAGAGAATATCGAGCTTATAGCCAGCGAGAATTTTTGCAGCCGGGCGGTTTTGGAAGCCCAAGGTTCCGTCCTGACGAATAAATATGCCGAGGGCTATCCTGCCGCGCGCTGGTATGGCGGCTGTGAGTTTATAGATGTCGCGGAGAAGTTAGCGATAGAGCGCGCGAAGGAGTTGTTTAAGGCCGAGCACGCCAATGTTCAACCGCACTGCGGCTCATCTGCAAATATGGCGGTTTACTTCGCTATGCTCAATATCGGCGACACGATTATGGCGTTGGACTTAGCTTGCGGCGGACACCTTACGCACGGCCACAAGGCGAATTTTTCCGGAAAGTTTTTTAATTTTGTTCCTTACGGCGTAGACCGCCGGACCGAAATCCTGGATTATGACAAGATCTTAAGTCTGGCTATGGAACATAAGCCGAAGATGATAGTGACGGGCGCCTCTAATTATGCCCGCGCGATAGATTTCAAGAAGTTTAGAGACATATGCGACAAGGTTGGCGCTCTTCTTATGGTGGATATGGCTCATTTCGCCGGATTAGTTGCCGCCGGCATTCATCCGGATCCTGTTTGTTGCGCGGAATTCGTTACGACTACCACGCACAAGACGCTAAGGGGGCCGCGCGGAGGAATGATACTCTGCAAGAAGGAGTTTGCCAGGAAGATAGACGCTATGGTATTTCCCGGAATTCAAGGCGGACCATTGATGCATGTAATCGCGGCAAAGGCTGTCTCTTTTAAAGAGGCCCTTAAACCGGAATTTAAGGAATATCAAGTTCAGATTCAGAAGAACGCGCGGGTTTTGGCCGGGGCCATTGAGAAGAGAGGATACAGAATAGTTTCTGGGGGGACCGACACGCATTTATTCTCGGTAGATCTTAGCGCCAAAGGCATTACGGGCAGAGAAGCGCAGGAAGTTTTGGATAAAGCGCGCATAACCGTAAACAAGAACCTTATTCCTTATGATCCTAAACCGCCGGCGCAGGCGAGCGGAATAAGGATAGGCGTTCCCGCGGTTACCACGCGCGGAATGAAAGAACCTCAAATGGAAGAGATTGCCGCGCTAATAGACGAGGCATTAACCGGACTCGGCGATGAGGCTTCCGGCGCGAATGTCAGGAAAAAGGTCGGAGATTTGGTCGGGAAATTTCCGATGTACAGGGATTTGTTGGAATAATGCCACAGGGGCGCGGAGGTATGTCATTCCCGAAATCTTTAATCGGGAATCCGGACACGCTGCTTTTTCTGGATTGCCCGATCAAGAGACTGGGACATAATGTAGTTGCTCGATTTATCGAGCGCAACATATCGGCCCAATAAATTGGGCAACTACAATATGTTGATCTATTTAGTCAAGAAAAAGGGTTATGTCCCAGTCTGTTGACCGGACGATCCAACTATGAACCAAATCAAAGATTAATTCATAGTTGTTCTGAATTGTCCCGAAGTTTTGGGGACTGGTTCAGGGAAGATATGCAATTAAAGGAGCGGAAAAAAGATTCTGAAGATTCCGATCAGTAATATTTAGACATCGCAAAAGTAAGTCTTTTGCGATGTTGGGGTGGGGAGTTGAGCACAAAGAAGAGGGGAATCTTATGAAACAAAAAAAGAAATCCATGATAACAGACTTAATTCCGCAAGAAACGGAGAGCAAGATGCTTTTGCTTAGAGGTAAAAAGGGAATGCTCGATAGAAATTTTTTTTGGGGAGGAGGGGGAAGAATAATAAATGAGGTGAGCTATGAAAAAAGAAATTTTAGATAGTGAATTGACTAAAATAGCAGAGATTAGTAAAGAGTTTGATGTAGAAAAAGTATTTTTGTTTGGTTCGTGTCTTGAAAGCGCTGAGATAGCCCGGGATATTGATATAGCAGTAGAAGGGATTAAGCCAAGAGACTTTTTTAAATATTATGGAAGAATTTCTATGGCTATAAATGATGAAGTTGATTTAGTTGATTTGAAAGATGTAAGAAAGCATTTTCAGAAAAGGATTTTATCTAAAGGGAGGCTTATATATGAAAGAGCAGTATAACGAATTAAAAGAAGATGTCTTAGATGAAGAAAAAGCGATTGATGAAACAATAGAAAAGCTTTGTCAGATTAGAGGTAATTTTGATCCTCAAAAACAAGACATCCTTACCGAACCAGCAATGGGAACCTACCTAATGAATTTTTATAATGGGATAGAGAATATCTTAAAGCGCATCAGCAAAGAGTATTATTTGATTATGCCTAAAGGAAATAGCTGGCATAAAGAGCTTATTGTTTTATCGTACAATGCTCCTAAAGGGAAAATTCCAATTTTTGATCAAACGATAGCAGAGGGGATAACTCCCTATAAAAATTTTAGGCATAGATTTATAAGTGGATATGGTTTTCAGTTGAAGGGAGAAAAGATGTTGGAGTTGATAGATAATGTTGAGTCGTTATGGGCTGATATAAAAAAAGCTATTTCAGTATTTTTTGACAGATTATAAAACGGGCATTTAGAAGCTGTTTCGTCCAAAAAAGAAGACAGTGTATTTCATGGGCAGATAAAAAGAGGCATAACCATTTGGAAAGGAAGGCCGGCTTGTGAAGAAATATGACCTTAAGGAAGCGCTCGAGAAGAAGTAGGATGCGTTGTTCCAAGGAAAAACACCCCGTTCGCTCGCAATCAGACGATAGTAAAGCATTGTGTGAGACAAAACAGAGGTTGAGATGATAAAGGACAAGATGAAGAGTAAGAAACGACCCGATTGGGATGAATATTTTTTAGGCATCGCTAAACTTGTCTCGGAACGCTCCACCTGCTTGAGGCGTCACGTGGGGGCCTTGATTGTCAAGAATAGAAGGATTTTGACTACCGGGTATAACGGTACCCCAAGCGGCATTGCCCACTGCGAGATTGAGGGCTGTTTGCGCGAGAGGATGAAGATTCCCTCAGGGGAGAGGCATGAATTGTGCCGTGGTTTGCACGCCGAACAGAACGCTATAATTCAGGCCGCGCTTTACGGTGTTGATATTGGAGGCGGCGTTTTGTATTGCACGAATCAACCTTGTTCCATTTGCGCCAAGATGCTTATCAACGCGGGCATAAAAGAGATAATCATAGAATCGGGTTATCTGGATGAGATGGCAATGGAATTTTTTAAAGAGGCCGGGATTGTAGTTAGAAGCGCGGGCTGGTAAAAAATAAAACCAACGTAGTGAAGCAATCTACCTTGAAATTTAAGTCTCGCTTGGCCTTGTTTTATTACTCGTCGGGACTGCATACCTGTCCGCCTCAGGTGGAAATCGGCTCTGCGCTCAACATTAAATTTCAAGGTAAAGAATCTAACAGCGAATATAAAGCTGTTGCAAGTAAGTATACTGTCATTCCCGCAATCTTTGAGCGGGAATCCATACACGCTATAGCTTGCCATAAAAAGATTAAACAATGTGGTATTCGGACTGTGTCGTAATGTAGTTGCCCAATTTATTGGGCATATATATTGTGCTCGATAAATCGAGCAGCTACAATATGTTGATGTATTTAGCAGAGGAAAGGGATTACGACACAGTCTGATTTAAAAATTATATTTTAAGAGGTTTGATGGAATGAAGTGTCCATTTTGCGGAAATATAGAGGATAAGGTGGTAGACTCGCGCGCCTCAGCCGAAGGCGACACCATACGCCGCCGCAGGGAATGCTTGAAATGCCATAAGAGATTCACGACTTATGAGCGGCTCGAGGAGATTCCGCTTATGGTCATCAAGAAAGACGGCCGGCGCGAGCCGTTTGACCGGAAAAAGCTTCTGGCCGGGATTCTCAAGGCTTGTGAAAAACGCCCCGTAGCTACTGAACGGATTGAGGCGATGATAGATGAGATCGAAAGGTCCCTTCAGAAAAATTACGAGAGGGAGGTTTCTTCGTCGCGAATCGGCGAACTTGTAATGAAGGAACTGCATAATTTGGATGAAGTTGCCTACGTCAGATTTGCCTCTGTCTACAGGCAGTTTAAAGATATAAATCATTTTATGAAAGAGCTTTCGGGTCTTTTGAAAGAAGGGCAGAAACCGTGAAGCTCCGCCGCCTTACAGCGGCAACTTCTTTTTTTACAGGGTTGTTGCTCCAGCGGAGCGTAACCCTAAATCGTCCCGAAACTTCGGGACTGGTTTATGGGTAAAACAGGATCTTAAGATGAAAGAAGCCTTATATTGGGGAAAAAAAGATGATAAAGCGCGCTGTCATCTTTGTCCTCATGAATGTAAGATTGTAAACGGGTTGGTGGGGATATGCGGCGTGAGAAGAAACATAGACGGCAAACTTTATTCTTTGGTTTATGGTGAGACAACTTCTATAGCGCTGGATCCGATAGAGAAGAAACCGCTTTATCACTATCATCCGGGTGAGTATATTCTTTCTTTGGGAACGAAAGGTTGTAACTTTAAGTGCCCCTTTTGCCAAAATTGGACCATATCTCAAGACATCGATGCCGTTAC
This sequence comes from Candidatus Omnitrophota bacterium, assembly GCA_043798215.1. Classification (GTDB taxonomy): domain Bacteria; phylum Omnitrophota; class Gorgyraeia; order Pluralincolimonadales; family Pluralincolimonadaceae; genus JAZDOX01. The sequence goes on from JAZDOX010000095.1 coordinate 6,787, forward strand.
TCGTAAGGTTAGCCCTGAATGGGTCATCGAGAAAGCCAAAGAACATAAATCGTTCGGGATCGCTTATACCTATAACGAGCCGTTTATATGGTATGAATTCGTTCTTGATACCGCAAGGTTTGCCAAAAAAGAAGGCCTTGAGAATGTACTTGTTACCAACGGTTACGTTAATCCCGAACCCCTTGAAGAAATTCTGCCTTTTATAGACGCTATGAATATAGATCTTAAATCCTTGGATGATGAATTTTATAGGAAAATATGCGGCGCTTCTCTGGAACCCGTGTTGTATGCCATAAAGAGGTCGGCGAAATCTTGCCATGTCGAACTTACTAATTTGGTAATTCCCGGCCTGAATGATTCAGACGACAATTTTATTCGTCTGGTTGATTGGATTTTCGATAATCTTGGCGTGGAAATCCCCCTTCATTTTAGCAGATATTTTCCCTGCTATAAGCTCGACAGGCCCGTTACTCCGCTGGAGACTCTTGAGCGCGCCCGCGACATAGCCGGCAAGAAACTAAAGAATGTTTATATAGGAAATATTTAAGTGGTCGGGGTGTTTCCTAACCACTTATCCTGAGGAGCGAAGCGACGAAGGATCTAAATTGGCGGGAGTTCTCCATCTGTAAGGCGGGGGTTCGCCGCGCGGCCTTGACAAGAAACGGCTTATTTTGGTATTCTTATCAGTAGAAAAAGATACAGAGCGGTATCGATAAACCCAAATTTTGCGTTAGCAAAATTTGCCCGTAGGGCCGCACGATTAAATCCATTCGGATTTAATCGTGCTCGTCGGGGTAATCCCTCTAAGATTTCTAATGTAAAATGCGGGATAAACCAACCTTGTTTTTACGCGCATTAGAGGAAGAAGACAACGATGTCTTTTTGGCCTATGAAAGCCCTTTTTATCCGCCTTCGCAGAAGACCCCGGTTGTTAAGCCGTGGATGAATGCGATAAGACGCTTCGGCGGATGTCGTGCCGAGTGTGTTGGTGGATAACCCAGCGAAGTTGAGTAAATCAGGAACCACGAGCATAGAGCATAGCTCCTGTTAGAGAATGAAGTTTTCTAACAGGGTAAAATTACGAAGCTCCATTTAGAGAGTTACTTGTTTTAAAAATTTAAAACGGAGGTAGGCAAAATGTCATTTAGCAGACCAAACAGAAGCGCGGCAACAGGGACTAAAAATAGATACGGCGAAGAGGTCTCGCCTTTTTCAGGAATGTGTGTTGTGTGCATAGACGGTTGTCCCGGTCTGTGCGAGGTTGGAAAGTCATCTGTTAGAGGCTCGGAAGTAATATATCCTCAGCCATTCGGCGCCATAACGGCCGCTTCGCAAAAAGACTATCCTGTGGATTTCTCTCATTTTAATATTATGGGCACGGCAGTTGGCGCGGAGGGAATAAAAGCTGATTCGGATCACGCTATATTTCCTAATGTTAATCTTGAAGTCTGTCTTGGCCGCGACAAGAAGATAAAGCTTCATTATCCTATTTTAGGGGGCGGGCAGGGTTCGACTGATGTGGCCAAGAATAACTGGGAAGGCATAGCTATAGGCGCGGCCATAACCGGAACCGTAGTTACCGTTGGAGAAAATGTTGTTGGAATGGATCAGGAAGCTGTGATAGAGAAAGGCAAAATTAAGAAAGCCCCCGAACTGGAACGAAGAGTTAAGGCTTTTACGGATTGGCAGGATGACGGATACGGCGCTGTTGTCGTGCAATCGAATGTTGAAGATACGATACTTGGCGTTCTTGAATTCGCGATAGAGAAATTAGGCGTTGAGACCGTTGAGTTGAAATGGGGTCAGGGCGCTAAGGATATTGGCGGAGAAGTAAAGATCCGCGATCTAAAGAAAGCGCAGATGCTCAAAAAACGCGGATATGTGGTCTTGCCGGACCCTGAAGATCCGGATGTAATAAATTCATTCCAGAGAACTTTTGACGAATTCGAGAGGCATTCAAGGGTTGGAATGGTAGCAGAGGAGAGTTTTTTAAAACGCGTAAAAGAGCTTAAGAAAATCGGCGCAAAATACGTATTTCTTAAGACAGGCGCGTATAGGCCGGCTGATTTGGCCCGCGCCATAAAGTTCTCTTCCGAAGCGAAGATAGACGTTTTGACCATAGACGGAGCGGGAGGCGGCACAGGGATGAGCCCGTGGAGAATGATGAATGAATGGGGTATTCCCACCGTTGAGATAGAATCGCTTGCTTATCAGATGGCGATGAGGCTCAAGAAGAAGGGCGAATACGTGCCTGATATTGTGATTGCCGGAGGCTTTACGCTCGAGGATCACGTCTTTAAAGCGCTCGCGTTAGGCGCGCCGTTCGTGAAGGCTGTTGGAATGGCCCGGGCTAATATGTGCGCGGCAATGGTCGGAAAGACAATCGGAAACGCGATAAAAGAGGAGAATGTCCCTCAGTCGCTTCAGAAATACGGAAAATCGACAGACGAGATATTTATAACCTCCGCTCAACTGAAAAGAAGATATGGAAAGAAATTTGAGGAACTTCCGGCTTCAGCCATAGGAGTTTACACTTATTTCTCGAGGCTTGCGCAGGGCTTGAGGCAGCTTATGGCCGGCGAGAGAAAATTCGCCCTTAGCTATATTACGCGCAACGATATAGTCGCGCTTACTCGCGAAGCCGCCGGGATTTCAGGAATTGATTATGTAATGGACGCAGACAAGAAAGAAATCGACAAAATACTCGGCAGGTAGTAAAATGACCAGTCGGGGGACATTTCTTTTATCTTCCCCCGACTGGTCATCCTGAAGCCCGAAGGGCTGAAGGATCTAATGAGATTCTATGAAAGTAAGAAATAATGGCAATAAATCCCGTTAGAGAACTTTGTTCTCTAACGGGATAAAGGTATGGGTAAAAATTTTGAATGTGAATAGAAAAGAAGGTGCGTGGTGAAGATAAACATTCCATATGGCAAAACTCAGACTAATGTATCTATCCCGAAGAAAAATCTTTTAGGCATTCTTCATCTTAAGAGATCCCGCGTCCAAAAATCAGAATCCCGAATAATCAAAGAAGCTATCTTGAATCCGATGGGTTGTTGCCGCCTTAAGGATTTAGTCTCCCCCAATGATACTATCGGAATTGTTGTTCCCGATCTGACCAGAAGGTGTCCGCGAAGACTGATTTTGCCTATACTCTTGGACGAGCTTAAAAAGGCCGGGGTGAAAGAAAAAGACATAACGATATTTATGGCTGTTGGAATGCACAGCCCTTTAACCGCTTCTGAGATGGAGTTGGCTTTCGGGAAGAATATAACAAGCAGGATAAAAGTAAAGAATCATAATCCCACCGATAAATCGAATCTTACTAATTTAGGATATGTCGCCGGAGGGGTTCCGGTTATGGCGAATAAGGAATTGTTATATAAGGACCAGATAATATCCATCGGCGTCATAGAACCTCATATGTACGCGGGCTTTAGCGGAGGCCCGAAGACATTGAGCATAGGAATGGCGGGCGAGGAGACTATAAGCTATACGCATTCCCCGAAATTTCTCGACAGGCCCGGCGTAAAATTGGGAGCCATAAAGGATAATCCTTTCCACCGCGTAATTATCGAGATAGCCTGCTTAACGAGATTAAGGTTTATCATCAACGTGATTAATAATGATTTGGGACGGACTGTCTTCGCCACAGCCGGCGAGCCGCAGCTGGCTTTTTATAAAGGCATAGAGCGCGCGACTATGCATTATCGCGTAAAAGTCGATGAGCCCGCTGATGTGGTGATTTGCGGGGTTGGCTGGCCTAAAGACGTCAATCTCTATCAGGCTTCACGCGCGCTGACTTATATTACCAATACGCAAAAACCCATAGTCAAGAAGGGCGGCCTTGTTATAATTTCCGCCAGGTGTGAAGACGGGATAGGAAAGGGCTTGGGAGATAAAAGATTTCACGAGGCTATGGTAAGCGAAAAAAGTCCCGCTGATTTAGTCAAGAAGATGAAGGGCAAATATTGTCTTGCCGGCGAGCAGAGGGCGTATATGGTGGCGAAATCATTGCAATATGTAAGTTGCGCTATGGTAGGCACCGAGATTCCCGAGATGGTCAAGAAGATGCATCTATTGGCTTTTAACGATTTAGCCGCCGCGCTGGATTACGCTTTTGCCGAATACGGCGCTTCCGCCAAGATATATGTTGTTCCTCACGCTCTGGTAACTCTTCCAGTATCGAGATGAATTTACCCCGTTAGAGAACTTCGTTCTCTCGGGGTTTAAGGTATCCAGATGTGGCGACGACGTTAAGATATTATATGGATGCCTGCCCGCCAAAGCTTTGTGGTGGGTGTTTCTGGAAGATTTGGAGGAGGCGGCAGAGATGCTGGCAGAAAGGAGAGGTTAGTTTGGTTTCTTATATAAGCAAGCAAGAATAACTCCTTTAGCTAATTTTTCTTCTGCCGAAGTATATGGCGGATCCGCCAAGAATTGTGGCGGAAAACTGACCCAAGCTTTGTGGCGTAGGCCATAAGGGCTTGGGTTTTTATTTTGGCGGACGACGCATAACGCAATACGAGGAGGAAGCGATGGAAGAGTCTAAAAGGATAATTATTTTTGAATCCGACGCAGAGCGCGCCAAGACCATTGAAAGTTGGCTTAAAGAGCTAAACTTAGATTTTGTGATAGACCGCGATCTAAAAAATTTAGAAGCTATCTTGCCAAAAGAGAAAATTGCTTGCCTGCTCTTAAACCTGCACCTTGGCACAGATTCGTCTTTGTATGCAGACCCGACTCTACAGGGCGCTTTAGCCCTGGTGCACGTCCTGAAAAAATCTCTGCTAACGCAGGATATAACCGCTATTTTAGTCACTTCTCAAAAAGCGGTTGACCTAATCGTCTCAGCAATCAATGCCGGCGTAGATGATATCTTAGTTGGCGAGGAAAACAAAGACCAATTTCTTAAGAGCATTAGAGAGCTCTTGAAGAGAATGAGGCCTGCCATAGAAAAAAAGAAGTTAATTGACCTAAATCTCATCAATAGCTTAATGCAGCTGTTCAGCAATGCCAGCCGCGAGGAGTTTTTTCTCTTAGTTTCAACTATTCTTAATCAACTACTTCTGGCTAAGCTCAAGCCAGTGATTGGCGATCCGGTGCTGATATCCATGATGGCGTTGTTGCAAAATAGAGCCAAAAAGTATTTTCTGACTCAAAAATCACAATTTTCTTACGTTGTTCTATTTTCTATTTCTTTTTTCTGCTTATTGTTTACTTTTTCTCCAGCTTCTCACTGCTTTAGACAGAGTAAC
>JAZDOX010000096.1:0-2439 GCA_043798215.1 Candidatus Omnitrophota bacterium
GTGCTAACTTGTAAAGAGGTGTCCTGTCTTTGTCCTTGAGAAAATCCCCTATAATATGTTTTGCCGAAACATCCACAAGGTCCCAATTATTTACATATTTGGAATGATTCAAGTATGCCTTATATATTTTTCTTTTCTCTGTTAAATCTACTTTACGGTATTTCAGAATGATAATGAGCAAAGACAATAATCGCTCTTCGTGAATTCTAGATTTAAGCAGCCGTAAGGTTCCATTGAATTCCAAGCCTTGATACCGTTTGGATAAAATCCTTAACATTGGCACTGTTATTCCCAGAACAATATCTCCTTGGGCATATTCTCCGGGCCCGGTTTTGAAAGACCGTTGCAATACTTTAGCCTTTTTTTATCACTATATTTTCGTAAATCAAACTTTAACTTTTTTAAGCTCATATCTAACCCCTATAATTAAAACTATTTTACCAAAAACAAAATCCTGCGCAAATATTTTACTTATACAGGGCCGTTTTTTACTACAATCCTCTTAAACTCCCCGGCTTCAGCCTTATTTTTCCGCCAATAGCGGACTCCAGAATATTTAACAGCGTCATTTTATCCTTTGGAAATGTTCCTTCCAGCGAGAGATAATTTGAAGCGTGATCCGAGCGAAATACGGTTTTCTTAAGCTCCAATCCCTTTATAATCTCATAAGACTCTTTCAATAACTCCATAGAATTTAATTCCTCAAATTCTCCCCTTCTGACCTCTTCCGCCAGCGGCGTGCCGGGAATTACCATCAGGGAAAGAAACGAAAGGTATCTTGGCTGCATCTTGTTTAATGCCGCCACGGTACCTTTGGCATGCTCCTCGGAATACTTCTTGCCGCCTAACCCCAGCAAAACAATCACGGAATACTTTATATGCGCCTCTGCCGCCTTATTGACTGCTTCGATCATTTCCTTAACACTTGAAGATTTTCCGCACCGATCAAGTACGCCCTGACTGCCACTTTCCAGACCCATGTAAATCAGGCTTAGCTTATGCTTGTATAGCTCTGCCAATTCATAATCATTTTTTCTTGTAATATTGCATCCGTTCGCGTAGCTTGAAATACGGGTTAGTCGATGAAAAGCCGCATCCAGTTCTTCTAATATAGGAACAAGTTTACTATTAGCCAGGACAAGGGCGTCGCCGTCCATAAGAAAAACACGCCGCGTGTTTTGGTATCTGCGAGCGTACCAATTTATGTCCGCCGTTATCTCTTTTCGGTCCTTGACGCGAAAAGTTTTACTTTTATACGCGCCGCAAAAACTACAGTTATCCACCGAACATCCGAGCGTTACCTGCAAAAGAAAGCTATCCGCTTCCGCCGGTGGCCTTATAACAGGCTCTACTATAGACATACTACCCTCGCGAACGCGCTTAATGTTAGATTACCCTTTATAAATCGGCTATATTTTTGCACCATTTTTTCTTAACTATTAAAATAGACTGACGAGCCGCTCCTTGAACTCATAAATACGCCGGTCAAATATGATGTCGCTTTGGATTACCGGACGCTTAAACCTTATGCCATCCAAACAGGTACACCTACTAAGCGCAACATATAACTGACCGTGAGTAAATGCGCCATGCCCCAGGTCAATTATTACCTTATCGAACGTCTGCCCCTGGCTTTTGTGAATAGTTATGGCCCAGGCCAGCTTTATGGGATATTGTGTAAAGACTCCCACAACCTCATCTTCTATCTTATTTTCATCCTCGTTGTAACTATACTCAATCTTCTGCCACTTGACAACAGGAACATCAAATGTGCGTCCGTTGATATCCACGGCTATCGAATCTTTCGATAAAGCAACGACTTTGGCAAGCGTTCCGTTCACCCATTGCTTATCGGGATCATTTTTTATCAGTATTACCTGCGCGCCCTTTTTGAGTTTTAAGGACGCGCCTGTAGGATATGCCGACTCTTCGAATTTCCCGGTTGCCATGGCCTCATAGGTGATCTCTTTGCCGGGAAGTCTTGATAAGCGATCCTGATTTATTGTGTTTGCCAAGCTGTTCGTCGTTGTCAGGATCACCGTCTCGTTTTTCTTAGAAAACGCTATATCTTTTTGGAACCTCTTGTTTAATGTATCCAGATCCTCTTTAGTATGCTCTTTATTCCTGACCCTGTTTAAGAGTTCCATAAACGAACTATCTTTTTGTCTATATATATTCGATAACTCGATGGACCTGATATTGTAATCGTTAAACACTTTAGCGCTGAAAAAATAAGGACTTGCATATCGCTCTTCCAGCAGCTCCCTTGCTTCATTCTCGATTACAGGAGATAGCTGAAAAAGATCCCCAAAAAATACCATTTGGACTCCGCCAAACGGCGTCTTCATTCTACCGCGGTTGAGACGTAATGCATAGTCGATCCCATCCATAAGGTCTGAGCGAACCATCGATACCTCGTCTATTATTACCATGTCGAGA
>JAZDOX010000122.1:0-18635 GCA_043798215.1 Candidatus Omnitrophota bacterium
ATGCGGTTTTGGCAAAAATACGCAATCTTACCGTGCGGTTTTTACCTCCCAAGACGCTATTTCCTATTGAGGCAACGCAGTATGATCAGGCGGTTATCCGCGAGGCGCTGCATAATTGCGTGGCGCACCAGGATTATACCCGCAATTCCCGTATAAACGTAGTCGAATTTCCCGACGAGGTGTTATTCGATAACGCGGGGAGTTTTATTCCCGGCAGCGTCGAAGCGGTTATCGAGCAGAACGCGCCGCAAAGAGAATATCGTAATCCGTTTTTAGCGCAGGCGATGGTGAATTTAGGAATGATTGAAACCGAAGGCGGCGGAATCAAAGAGATGTTTACTATTCAGCGGCGGCGGTTTTTTCCTTTGCCGACGTATGAACTCGATAAGCCGGATGAAGTCAAAGTCCATATACCGGGGAAAATTATTGACGATAATTATACGCGATTATTGGTTACAAACGCTGAACTTGATTTACGGACAGTGATGCTGCTGGATAAAGTGCAGAAGAAACGCGTAGTCGCCCGCGAAGAACATATATTTCTTAAAAAGAAGAAGCTTGTTGAGGGGAGATATCCAAACATTTTTGTAGTTTCAAAAATTGCCGCGGTAACAGGAGACAGAGTAAGCTATATAAAAAATAGAGCATTTGACGCAGATTACTACAAGAAATTAGTCATTAATTTTATCACGGAGTACGGTTCGGCGACGAAGGGGGAAATTAATAAATTACTGATGGATAAATTATCCGATGTCTTAACTGAGATTCAGAAAAAGAATAAAATCAATAATTTGTTAAATCAAATGGCGAATAAAGAAAAGATAATTAAAAATCAAGGAACTGATAGAATGCCTAAATGGGTATTCTGCCGGCATAAATAGACAGTGAAAGTTATTAGTTAATTATTAGTTAATTATTAGTTAATTAGTTGTAACTATTTGAAATGTAAAGAGTTGTGTATATAGCATTGTGATAGTATAAGTAAATAAGAGCTTACTTGTTTTTAAGGGTTTAGTAGATATGATAGATTTCGTATAAAAATCAAGTCTTTTAATATCAATGAGTTATAGAAATTCTGTAAGGAATTAGGCAGATTATGAGCCAAAAAGGCATTGACCGGTTAATTATAAGCAGCCCCTACGAGGAACCCAAACAGCACTGGTTATATATTCGGGAAACACAGGAATTTGCGCTTAAGGATGGGCGTAGGCAGTCAGGCTATTGGCGCGCGACCGCAAAGACAGCGCAGAACTTTGACGACCCGGGCGAATTTGTTCCGATAGAGCTGGTCAACAAAATCAGGCCGAGAGTCAAGCAGTGGAAAGAAAACGGATATCCGAACGTAACCGGCGTTACCCGAAAACTTCTTCAGTTTTGGAATGATTCCACTCAACGCGGACAACCGCTTTTTTGGTGTCAGTTAGAAGCCGTTGAGACGGCTATTTGGCTGGCAGAGGCAAGCTCCGCCGAGAAACAAGGCATTGAGATTCCCAATGATGGAAGCGTATGGGAACGGCAGTCTTTGAAGCTTGCGACCGGAACAGGAAAAACCGTTGTTATGGCTATGCTCATCGCTTGGCAGGCTTTAAATAAGATTGCGAATCCAAAAGACCAAAGATTTTCAAAGAATATCCTTGTCATAGCCCCAGGATTGACTGTCCGCGATAGATTACAGGTGCTTTTGCCGGAAAATAGGAGCGAGAATTTTTATCAGAGATTTGATCTTGTAGATTCTACGATGTGGCAAGAATTATTGCAGGCCAAGATTGTAGTTACCAACTGGCATACTCTCGCGCCGATCAATGAGAATTACGGCCCAAAGGTTGTGAAAAAGGGGCCGGAGAGCGAAGAGGCTTTTTTCCGCAGAGTTATGCCTGATTTTGGGAATGCGGCTAATATTCTGGTAATTAACGATGAAGCCCATCATTGCCATCGTCCATCGGCAGATGAGGACGAATCCGAGAAAGAAAAGGCGACAATTTGGGTAAGCGGCATTGATCGTATTCACGGATCGCGAGGTATTTTGAGGGCGTATGATTTATCCGCGACGCCATTCAAGCCTACCGGCAAAAATAATCAAGGAGAGCAATTATTTTCTTGGATTGTATGTGATTTTGGTTTAAATGATGCCATTGAAAGCGGATTAGTGAAGACTCCGAAGGTTGCGGTGCGCGATGATTCTAATCTTGGTCCGGATTTAAAGTCAAAACTTTTTCATATCTATCCCGAAGTGCGCGAAGATCTCAATCGCCGCGCGGAACCAAATGAAGGTCTGCCCGATTTGGTTAGAAACGCGGTCAATATTTTGGGCGGAGATTGGTTGAAAGAAAAAGAAAGTTGGGAGAAGCAGGAACAGCCTCGGGAAACTCCGCCGGTAATGATTATAATCTGCAACCGCACAGAAACAGCGGCGCGGTTGGAGTATTCAATGGTGAACGGTTATTTTGCGGTTGACGAACTCGGCGAAAAAGACGCGCTCATTCGTATAGATCAAGACGCGTTGGATAAGATCGAATCCGATGAGGCAGAACGCATAAATGCGGATAAGTCAGGCAAAGAACTGGTTGAGGCTCAGCGCGAAAAATTTAATACGGTGGGAAGAAAGGATAAGCCCGGCGAAAAGATTCAATGCGTAATCGGCGTAAATATGCTCTCCGAAGGCTGGGACGCAAGAACGGTTACGCATATTTTGGGTTTACGCGCGTTTACAAGTCAGCTTTTGTGCGAGCAGGTTATCGGCCGAGGGTTAAGGCGTATTTCGTATGATGTAAATCTTGAAACCGGACTGTATGAACCGGAATATGTTACAGTGTTTGGCGTGCCGTTTACCTTTCTACCGGCCGAGCAGCAAGAAGGGCCTCCGCGTCCTGAAAAGCCTAAGGTAAAGATAGAACCTGTTCAAGGCCGCAAGTCGCAGGAGATTGATTGGCCGCACGTTTTGCGGGTAGAGTATAAGCTTAATTATTTTCTCGACTTAGATTGGGAAAAACTTGAGAAATTAGTCTTGTCTGCGGAAGACGCCCCAACTATTGTCGAGGTTGCTCCGGTAATCGACGGCCACCATAAATTTGATCAAATAAGCGAACTTAACTTGGATCGTCTTGCCGAACAGAACCGTATCCAGAAGATTAAACTTCAAGCGGCAGTCCGTCTCCACGAGCAGTTTGGCAGGAATTGGGAAGGCGATCCCGGCAGCCACATCAGCCAGTTGATACAGTTGTTCGACGAATTTTTAGCGTCAAATAAATTGGATATTAAGGTTCCGATTTTCGCGGGAACTGAAAAACTTCGCAATATCGTGATTGCGCTTAACGCGCAAGGAATAATCAATCATATAGGCCGTTTTATCCGCAGTTCCAGCAAAGAAGCGCCTGCTCTTGTTTTGGATCCTGTCAGGCCGAAGCGAAGCACAGCTTCTGCGATGATGTGGTATACTAGTAAGCCTGCCCAGCCGGTTAGAAAGAGCCAGATCAGTCACATTGTCATTGATAGCGGCTGGGAAAAGGTCGGTTTAGAGTTCGAGCGCGACAGAATGCCGAAGTTAATCTCTTGGGCGAAGAACGATCATCTTGGTTTTGAGATTTATTATCTCTGGCAGGGGCAGATAAAAACGTATTATCCGGATTATATCGTCAAATTCGAAGGCAATCGGTATCTGATTCTTGAAATTAAAGGACAAACCGTAGAACAGGATAAAGCCAAATGGCATGCCGCGAAAGAGTGGGTTGCCGCGGTAAATGCAAGCGGGAACTTCGGAACTTGGGAGTTCAAGGTTTTAGATGATCCGAGGAATTTGTTTGAAATAGTGAAACCAGTTATGTCCAAGTTAATGCGTAATCATCCGACGATAATACCATTTTGAGATTTGATTTCAAAATGTCATTGTCCGGCTTGACCGGACAATCCAGACATCGACTAACATCTCTGGATTCCCCGATCAAGTCGGGGAATGACAAATGCTAATTTGGACAGCTATGTAGTGAAATAATGGCTTAATTCGTTGTGAGGATTTTATGAAGATAGGCGTTATATCCGATACGCATGACAACGTGCCGCTGGTCGCGAAAGCGGTGAATTTTTTTAATTCGGAAGGCTGCGGGCTTGTGATACACGCCGGAGATTATTGCGCGCCGTTTGCCTTAAATCCTTTTTCCGGGTTAAGGTGCAGGTGGCTTGGCGTCTTCGGAAACAACGATGGCGACAAGAAGGCCTTGCAGATGAAATCTAACGGGATGATTCTTGAACATCCCCATAACTACAGCTTGTCGGACAAGAGAATTATTGTTACTCATGAATTGGAGGATGTCGCCGGCCTTCAGGAAAAAATAGAGAGGGCCGAGTGCGATATCTTAATTTACGGGCATACGCACAAAGTCGATATTAGAAAGATAAATAATACTTTGGTGGTTAATCCCGGCGAATGCGGCGGCTGGCTTTACGGCAAGTCCACGGTTGCCATAATAGATTTGGAAAAGATGCAGGCCCTCGAGATAACATTAAACAGTTCGTCTCATTAATGTAGGGCCTGTTCCCCCGGACTGTGTCGTAATGTAGTTGCCCAATTTATTGGGCAGATATATTGTGCTCGATAAATCGAGCAGCTACAATACGTTGATGCATTTAGCGGAAGAAAGGGATTGCGACACAGTCTGGGTGACACGCGCCCTACAGTAACAATTTATCGTCATTAAAAGAACGACTATGAGGCATAATTTTAAATTTGGCAAAGAATGAGAATACTATTAACGAACGATGACGGGATTTATTCTCCCGGCATTTACGCGCTTTATAATAAATTGAAGTCTCTTGGGAAATGCACCGTGGTGGCGCCCGACGCTGAACGTTCCGCGCAGGGTCATGCCATAACACTGGCGGTGCCGCTTCGCGTCAATGAAGTAAAAAGAGACGGTAAATTATTTGGTTACGCTGTTTCAGGCACCCCCGCGGACTGCGTAAAGATAGCCCTTATGTCCATAATGAAACGCTCTAAGCCACACCTTATAATATCCGGATTGAATAGAGGCCCGAATTTGGGGATAAATATACTGTATTCAGGGACGGTCTCCGGCGCCACGGAAGGAGCTATATTAGGGACGCCTTCTTTCGCGGTTTCCCTGGCTTCTTTTGAATGGCGCAATTTCGAGGCGGCGGTTAATTTTTCCCATAAACTCGCTAAAGCGATCTTGGAGAAGCGACTGCCTGTCAGGGAACTGCTTAATGTCAATGTTCCGGCTTTGCCTGAATCCAGGATTAAAGGAGTCAAAATTACCCGTCAGGGTATGTCGACTTTTTACAAAGAAGCTTACGACAGGCGCGAAGATCCCAGAGAGCGTGTCTATTATTGGTTGTGCAGTCAAAAGATAAAAGTTGAGGGAGATGATACAATTGACGCGGTGGCGGTAAGAGACGGATTTATCTCGGTTACGCCGCTTCATTATGATATGACCAACTATGAGGATATTCAGATTTTGAATGGATGGGGAAAGAAATTTCTTTAGAAGCGGTTCCATAAGTCATTACCCGCCTTGTGCGGGTAATCCAGACACGGAATCAAATCTTATAGCATGACTGGATTCCCCGAATAAATCGGGGAATGACGTCTTACAACTTGAAGCAAGGGAACTTATGAAACCGCTTGTAGATAATTATGAAAAGTTGAAGGTCTTTGCTTTAAGCGAAGGCGCTTCGTTATTCGGCGTGGCGGATGCTGTTTCCATAAGAGATAGTTTTAATATCGAGCCGAAGGCTATACTGCAGGGCCTCGATTTTGCCATATCCATAGGGGTGCGGTTATCGGGCAAGATATTGGAGACTGTCGTTGATGAGCCGAGCAAACTCTACGCCTTCCATTATAAAAGAATAAATTCGCTCTTGGATGATATTGCCATTAAAATAGCCAATTTTATTCAAGACAAGGGCGCTTGCGCGCTTCCTGTGCCGGCAAGCTATGTTGAGGATTGGAAGCGGCAAACCGGCGCGCTATCGCATAAGAAAATCGGATATATGGCGGGTTTGGGTTTTATCGGTCGTTCTGGCTTGTTGATTAACCCTGAATTTGGCTCGCAAGCAAGATACGCGAGCATTCTTACGGATTTTCCATTAAAGGTTGATGTTCCAAGGGATGGAAGTTGCGCCGGTTGCCGTGAATGCGTAAAGGCCTGCCCTGCCGGAGCAATAAAGGACACATCCGGTCAGTTGAATTTGGAGGCGTGCAGAGAATTGCTCAAGGTTTTCGCCAATAAGCCGGGAATAGGTCATTCAATATGCGGAGTTTGTGTTAAAGTGTGCAAGGGGTTAGCGGGTCAACGGGTTAGCGAGTGAGCGGGTGTGCGGGTAGGCAGGATTACACACTCACCCATTTAACCGTTTACCGGCTAACCCGTTAACAATTATTATAGGAGGTAATATTATGGGCGCGGCAAAAAAACATAAGCCGGTGAAGTTGATAGTCGGTATGATCTCAAACGATCCGGAGTTGTTCTTTAAGACGGAGAAGATTCTCGAAAGGCCTTTTGGCCCGGTTGATTTCAGGACAAGTTTGCTCGATTTTGCCTTCACGGATTATTATGAGCCGGAGATGGGCAAAAATTTAAAGAGGCAGTTTATCTCTTTCCGGCGGCTTGTAAACCCGGAAAACCTTCCGCAGATAAAACTCTACTCGGGCAAATTGGAGTTGAAATTCAGCGTCTCGAGAAAAGCTCCTTCGCGCAGGATAAACATAGATCCGGGTTATGTGACCGATGCCAAGTTTGTCCTGGCTACGACTAAAGATAATCAGCACAGGATTTATCTGGGGAAAGGCATATTTGGCGAAATAACCCTTAAATTTACGGATAAAACCTTTCTTCCATGGGAATGGACTTACAGGGATTATCAGACGAAAGAATATGTAGATATATTTAATGAGATTAGGAAAATCTACATGCACAGTTTAAAATGATAAGCTATTTTTCTCAAGGCCCGGCGAAACGCTATTCGCGGATAAAGAACTTATTATTCGCGCTGGAGCTTTTTATTGCAATTTTTGGGTTCAAGAAGAAGTTGATTTCATAGAAGGAAAAAAATCGAGTAATTATTTAAATCGCCGTTGACATGGCGGATTTTTTGTGTTATTTTATAGCTTCGCTGTAAAGGGCGCTTGGTTTGTTAGTTTCAGCCGAAGGCTGATGCCTGTTTGCGGCAGGGCAGGCGGGCGCTTCCGGTGAATGTTAAGACGTAAGATTCGGGGGCGCTTAGCTCAGCTGGTTAGAGCACCTGCTTTACACGCAGGGGGTCAGAGGTCCGAGTCCTCTAGTGCCCACCATGAATTTGCCCGCGTTTTACAATGAGCAAATTTATTAGGCGAAAATAGAGTTGCCCGCCATAATATACAACGGGCCCGTGGTGCAGTCTGGTCTAGCACGTCAGATTGTCGATCTGAAGACCGAGGGTTCAAATCCCTTCGGGCCCGCCATGAATTCGCCTAATGTTTTAGCATAAGCGAATTCACTCCGAAGCCTGCGATGAAAATTTCTGCGAAATTTTCGAGCGTTTAGGTGAGGAGTAGAAGGAAGTCTAGAAAATGCATAAAGTAGTCGCATAAGTAACCGCCAAGGCGTTAGACAACTAACGCCTTTTTTATTTTTACAAAGAAAGGAAATATTGATGTCGCAAAATTCCATAAAATGCCCTAAATGCGGTGAGATTATACCTCTCTCCGAGGCTTTATCGCATGATATTGAAGAGCGCGCCCGCCAAAAATACGATACTCAACTATCTGAAAAAGAAACCGAATATCAGATCCGCCTAAGAAAACAGCGTGAAGAGCTTGAGGCAAAGCTTAAAAAACAAGCCGAAGAGGCGGTCAGCGCCGAGATTACCGACTTGAAGGTTCAGGCGGAAGACGCCAATCGCAAACTCAAACAAGCGCAGGAAAACGAACTGGCGCTGCGAAAAAAACAACGCGAACTTGAAGAAAAGGAAAAAACGCTTGAGTTGGAAACAGCCAGGAAAATTGATGAAGAGCGGGGAAAAATTGAATCGTCCGTTGTGATGAGAATTGAGGAACAGCATAAGCTTAGGGATGCGGAGAAAGATAAAAAGCTCTCGGATGCTCTTAGGCAAGTCGAAGAATTAAAAAGAAAAATGGAGCAGGGTTCCCAGCAGGCGCAGGGTGAGGCGCTTGAATTGGAGTTGGAGGAATTGTTCAAGCGGGAGTTTCCTTTCGATATAATCGAGCCGGTTTCGAAAGGCATTCGAGGCGCGGATATTATTCAGACAGTCAAGACGCAGTCCGGGCGCGTGTGCGGGAAGATACTCTGGGAAACAAAGCGCGTAAAAAATTGGAGCGAATCCTGGATTCCGAAACTTAAAGACGACCAAAGAGATGCCAAGTCCGACATATCCGTTCTTGTCTCTGAAGCGCTTCCCGCGGGCTTTCATCACTTTCGCCAAATTGACGATGTCTGGGTCACGGACATTCCCTCCGCGCTCTTTTTGGCTCTGGCTCTTCGTATGGCGCTTATTAAGGAAGCCAATGCCAAAGAGATTGAGAGGGGGAAGGATGACAAAAAGGATTTTGTCTATCGTTATGTAACCAGCTCCGAATTTCGCAACCGTGTCATTGCGATCATTGACGCATTTCGGGCTATGAAGGAAGACCTTGAGGCCGAGAAACGGGCAATGCAGCGCATCTGGGGGAATAGAGAAAAGCAGATCGAAAGAGTTATTTCCAATACCGCTGGGATGTATGGGGATTTGGAAGGGTTGGCGGGACCGGCTTTACAGCAAATTAAGATTCTTGAATTGCCTAGTGGAAACCCAGAACAAGAAGAAAAACATGACTGAAAAGAGCGAAACGTTACCAGATGCTGCAGTTGAAAAAGTTAAAGTAGCAAGAGTCGATCTTTTGGAACTTGAAGAAAGAGGATTTTTAAAAAGAATGGAAACAAAAGGTAAAGAATTCGTTTTCACCCCCGTAAAAAATATACACGATAAATTGAAAGGGTTGAAGAGATAGAAGGAAAAAGAGTATAATATGAAAAAGTTAATCCTGATATTATCTGTCGTTTTTATATTTGCCCAACCCTGTGGAGCGCGGACACTGAAATTACCCCAACCCAAATACGATAGCAAGTTCTCAATCGAGAAGACGCTTCTTGAGAGAAGGTCTGTCCGTGATTATAAGGATGAGGCATTGACTTTGGCTGAAGTTTCGCAATTACTCTGGGCGGCGCAGGGAATTACGGACAAGGCAAATGGTTTAAGGACAGCGCCTTCGGCAGGCGCGCTTTATCCGCTTGAGATCTATCTGGTTTCCGGAAAAGTTACAGGACTTCCAGCAGGCCTCTATAAATATAAACCCCGCGGCCATGAACTTGAGAAGATAGCAGACGGCGACAAAAGAGCCGGGCTTTCCAAGGCCGCTTATGGACAATCATCTGTGAGCCAAGCCTCTGTCGTCATCGCAATTTCAGCGGTCTATGAGCGGATAACCGGAAAATACGGCCAGCGGGGAATAAGATACACGGATATGGAAGCCGGCCACGCGGGCGAGAACGTCGCGCTTCAGGCAATAGCCCTGAATCTCGGGACGGTTATGGTTGGCGCTTTTAACGATGACGACGTAAAGAAAGTTCTTGCCCTTCCCGCCGAAGAAAATCCGCTGTACTTAATACCCGTAGGCAGAAAATAAGGCTATGGCATAGGCCAATTAATGGGGGGATGTGTCATTTTGAGGCGTTCTTGTGTTTGAAGATTTTAATTTTGCTAAAATTGCCGCCTGCGCTATTTTCGGCGCGATAGGTTTTGTCGCATTTGTTTATGGCAAAAGAAATACATTGTTGCGCACAATGATTATCGGGATCGCATTAATGGTGTATCCATACTTCTTTTCAGAAACGCTGGCCGTGTATCTTATTGGCATTGCCCTCACCGCGGCGCTATATTTCTGGAGGGGATAAGAAGACCGCATAACTTTTCCCTGTCTCCTCGTCGCCGAATGTGCCACAATTGCCCTATTCTAACTTAAAACCCTCAATTTGTTAATTGGAAGCAGTATATTTATCCGTCTATTAGTAGTACACTGTAAAATTAGTTTCCACTAATTGTCATTCCCGCAATCTTTTAGCGGGAATCCAGAAATGGACATGTCTGGATGCCCGATTAAAGCATTCGGGCATGACAAACTGCTAAGAACTAATTTTACAGTGTAGTAGTACATTGTAACATTAATTCATAGTAGTCCTTGGAGACAGCAAGCGCTTATTCTTCGAGTGAACTCTCCGCAGGCCTGCCTGTCGGCTCGCCTCTCGGCGAAGCCGAGGGCAGACAGGGACAGCGGCAGAACTTCTCGACTCACTCCCTGCCTACCGGCAGGCAGGCATATCCATAGTTCTCGACTCGGCAAATGGCCTCGCTCGAACAGTATAAAATTTATATTACAATGCAGTAGTAAGGGAAAACGCAAGGACATAAGAACCTGAATCCGGTTATGCCCTATTTAATTTATAAAGTAAGAAAAATAATATTTGACATACCTTTTTCCATATGGTATACTTTTTGCGGGAAAGGGGGAAATGATAATGACTACGACAGTTGTAACTTCAAAAGGACAGATTGTTATACCTTCTAGAATCCGCCGCAGACTCAATATAAAAAGAGGAACAAAGTTATATATTGAGGAAAAAGGAGATGAGCTTATTCTTAAAGCAGTTACGCCGGCTTATTTTGAAAGAATTGCCGGTGTTTTGTCAACAAAAGGAAAGTTATCAAAAACGCTCATAGAAGAACGTAAGAAAGATAAGGAAAAAGAGGGTTAGCGGATGACAAGGATTTTGGACGCGTATGGTCTCTTAGTTTTTTTAGAAAAAGAGGCCGGCTATGAAAAGGTTGAACAATCTTTTGTTACTGCTGTAGAAAAAGATAAATATCTATTAATGACTTCTGTAAATTTCGGGGAAGTGTACTATATTGTTTTGCGCGAGTGCGGACAAGACAAAGCCCGCGAAATAGAAAAAATAATCGGGACTTTACCCGTAGAAATAATCGATGTAGATATACAACTTGCCAGAGAAGCCGCGCGATTCAAAGCTCACCACAAATTGTCTTATGCGGATTGTTTTGCCGCTGCTTTGGCAAAACTGCATAAAGGCGAGGTTATTACCGGCGATAAAGAGTTTAAAACAGTAGAAAGCGAGATTAAAATTGCTTGGTTATAATCTCTAACGAGTCTAATTCAGAAATAGCCCCGCCGCCTTTAAAAAAATCGCCTTTGACAATATCCGTCGGAATATGATAAAATTTAATTTCCTATGAAGATATATTTAAGGCTTTTGAGTTTTGTAAAACCGCACATAAAAATTCTTTCGTGGGCCGCCGTTTTTATGCTGTTTAACAGCGTGGTTACAAACGGCGTTTCCATATCTATGGTTATTCCGCTTGTTGACAAAGTGATAGGCGGAAAGGATATAATTCTGCCAGCCAAGACCCCTGTTTTCCTTCAGGATATTGTGGGCAGAATAAACCATATTCCCGCGTCAACCCTCTTTCAGGTGATAGTTTATTTTCTTATCGGAGCTTTTTTTCTCAAAGGCGTCTTTACCTTTCTGCAGCAGTATCTTATGGCGGATGCCAGCGTGAGAGTTCTCACCGACTTAAGGAACAGGGTTTATGAGAAACTTTTGGGCCTTTCGCTGGATTTCTATACTAAGACGCACACAGGCAATCTCGTCTCGCGCGTAACATATGATACGAGCATAATACAAAATTCCATAACCGAAGGTTTAACGGACCTGTTTTTTCAGACTTTTCAGATTATAGTCTGTATAATTATGATTTTTTCGGTAAGGGCCGTTTTTGGAATAGATTGGCTGCTCTTAATCTTAAGTTTTATCGTATTGCCGGCGATAATGTATCCTATTGTAAGAGTAGGCAAGAAGTTAAAGAAAATTTCCACCGGAACGCAGGAACAAATGGGGCTTGTTACCAGCACCCTCTTTGAAACTATATCCGGGATGCGCGTTGTGAAGGCTTTTGGTATGGAGGGCTACGAACGCGATAAATTCGCCAAACAAAACGATCGTCTCTATAAGCTGTTCTTGAAATCGGCCAAGAGGGAACAGCTGATTGGGCCTGTAACCGAGTTTATAGGCATTGTGTGCGCTGTTTTGGTTCTTTGGCTCGGAGGCAAAAAAGTTATTTCTGGAGAACTTAGTGCGGGAGCCTTCATAGCTTTTCTTATGTCGCTTATGTTGCTGGTGAGACCCTTCAATAGATTGAGCCGCATTTACTCTATAAACCAGAAAGCGCTTGCGGCGGCGGAGCGCACCTTTGAGATATTGGATACAAGAGCAAGCGTCGCGGAGGCCAAAGGGGCCATTGAGTTTTCCTCATTCAGCGATAAAATCGTATTTAAAGGCGTAAA
The DNA here is from genome assembly GCA_043798215.1 of Candidatus Omnitrophota bacterium. Classification (GTDB taxonomy): domain Bacteria; phylum Omnitrophota; class Gorgyraeia; order Pluralincolimonadales; family Pluralincolimonadaceae; genus JAZDOX01. The sequence continues at coordinate 12,404 of JAZDOX010000122.1, forward strand.
TTTTAATTACGGCGGCGAACCTGTTCTCAAGAGTATAAATCTTGAAGTCAAAAAAGGGGATGTATTGGCTATAGTGGGTCACAGCGGAAGCGGAAAATCGACGCTTGTTAACCTGATTCCAAGGTTTTACGATCCCTGTGAAGGCCAAATCTTGATAGACGGCCATAGCATAAAGGATATTACGATAAAATCTTTGAGGGATCAAATAGGAATAGTGACTCAGGAGACGATACTTTTTCACGATACCGTCAGGGCAAACATATCCTACGGCAGAATAGACGCTTGCGACGAAAGCATAGCGCGCGCGGCCAAGATAGCCAATGCCCATGATTTTATCTCAAAGCTTCCGGAGGGTTACCACACGATTGTGGGCGAACGCGGCCATCGGCTGTCAGGCGGGGAAAGGCAGCGGCTGGCCATAGCCCGCGCCGTATTAAAAGATGAGCCGATTTTGATATTGGACGAAGCGACTTCGCAGCTCGATATGGGCTCGGAAGCGCTTGTGCAGGAGGCGATAGAGAAGCTTATGAAGGGCAGGACAGTTTTTGTAATTGCCCACAGGTTGTCCACGATAAAATTTGCCACAAAGATAGTAGTTCTGGAGACCGGCGAAATAGCCGAGTCCGGCACACATGAAGAATTACTGCGAAGAAACGGTTTATACAAGAAAATTTACGATCTGCAGTTCTTCGAGGAAGGGTCCCGAAATATCGGGATGCCGAAGGCTGACTAAATAAGGACGCTTCATTCGGCATAAAAAGTACTTGAAAGAATAGCATAGTTTGTGATAAAATTATAAGATTGCAATTAGGAAGTAATACCGCGGAAAGAGCCGCAGTGGACCTATTTTTGCGTGCGTTGATTTGCGCAGGCGTATGACGCGGCAAAAATCGATTTATGCCATTCCCTTAAGATTTGGGAGAAATCGGCATTTTATTAAAGGAGGATTAAGAAGTTGGCAGCTACGCAAATAATAAAACAATTACTTGAGGCAGGAGTGCATTTTGGGCACCAGACAAAACGCTGGAACCCGAAGATGAAGAAATATATCTTTGGCGAAAAGAACAAGATATACATAATAGACCTTGAGAAGACGGAAGTGGCCTTAAATAGGGCCATTAATTTCTTGAGAGAGGTTGCTTCAAGAGGAGAGGCTATTTTGTTCGTCGGAACGAAAAAACAAGCCAAGGATGTTATAAAGGAAGAGGCGATTCGCTGCGGGATGTTTTACGCTACCGAGAGATGGCTGGGCGGAGAGTTGACGAATTTTGCCACTATAAAGAAATCCATAAAACGCCTTAAGGATATCAGGAAGATGGGTGAAGAAGGTATTCTTCAGAGGCTTTCAAAGAAGGAGTCGGCCGGGCTTTCAAGAGAAGCCGCCAAACTCAACCGTAATCTCGAAGGTATAGCCGATATGGGCCGGCTGCCGGCGGCGATATATGTGGTTGATTCAAAGAAAGAAGAGATAGCGGTTGCTGAAGCCAACAGGCTGGGAATTCCGGTAGTCGGGCTGGTAGACACCAACTGCGATCCCGATAATATAAATTATCCAATACCCGGAAATGATGACGCAATTCGCTCCGTAAAGCTAATAACGCAGATGCTTACTAATGCTATAATGGAAGGCCGTAAGGCATATATGGAAAACAAGGCCGCCGAGGAGGCAAAGGCCGCCGAGGATAATTTAGCCGAAAAAGACGTTGTTGTGGATGAGGATGTGGCCGAGGAGATAAAGAAGAAGGTATTAAAAGGCAAGAAGATCGAAGAAGAACCGACGATGCTCAAAAAGAAAAAGGCAATAAAGGTGTAAAATGATTAAAGCCGAAGAAGTTAAAAAATTAAGGGAATCAACCGGCGCGGGGTTTATGGATTGCAAAGAGGCCCTTACCAAGTCGGGCGGGGATTTTGACAAGGCGGTTATTGTCCTGAAAGAAAAGGGCTTAAAGATAGCTTTGAATAAGTCAAGCCGTGTGGCTAACGCCGGCTTGATATGTTCGTATATTCATCATGATGGTAGAATCGGCGTCTTAACCGAGGTTAATTGTGAGACCGATTTTGTCGCGAGGACCGACGATTTTCAAAGATTCGCCAAAGATATAGCGCTGCAGGTAGCTTCGACGCGTCCGAAATACGTCAAGCGAGAGGATGCTCCGGCTGATTTAAGCGAGGACGAAATAAAGCAATTATGCCTTCTGGAGCAGCCGTTTGTTAAAGACGCCTCAGTGTTGATAAAGGATTATCTTACGCAAATTATAGCCAAGATTGGCGAGAATATAGTTATAAGAAGATTTACAAGATATCAATTGGGTTATACCGAATAGGACTAAAATAATGTCGTTAAAGCCCCATAAGCCGGTATTCAAAAGAGTCCTTCTTAAGATTAGCGGAGAAGCCTTGCAGGGAGATCAGGGTTGTGGGTTGCATCCTTATGCCTGCGCCAGCATTGCCGAGAGAATAAAGGAAGTCAGGGATTCGGGCATAGAGATAGCGGTTGTAATCGGCGGCGGCAATATTTTGCGCGGCGATAAATTCGCCAAGGAAGGTATGGATCGCGCGACGGCTGATTATATGGGAATGCTGGCCACCGTTATAAATGGGATGGCTCTTCAGGATTCGCTTGAGAGAATGGGTTGCTTTACAAGGGTCTTGGCGGCGATTCATATGCAGCAAGTGGCCGAACCGTATATACGCAGAAGGGCTATACGTCATCTTGAGAAGGGGCGTGTGGTAATTTTCGTGGCCGGTACGGGCAATCCGTACTTTACGACCGATACAGCCGCGGCCTTAAGGGCTGTTGAGATTGGCGCGGACGTGATTCTGAAGGCCACGAAAGTGGATGGGATATATTCGGCCGATCCGGTTATCGATAAATGCGCGAAGAAATACAACAAGCTGAAATATATAGATGTTATAAAGCGCGGTTTAAAGGTAATGGATTCTACGGCTATCAGTCTTTGTATGGATAACAATCTTCCTATCGTGGTATTTAATCTGAATGTTAAAGGCAATATAAAGCGCGCGTGTTTTGGAGAAAGAGTGGGCACTATAGTTTCTTGAGGAGCCCGCGCCTGCCCCAAAAAGAATAACAGAACTGCGATAATTATAATTTAATTAAGGAGGGAAAATCAAGATGAATTGCGCCTCTTTGAAAGATATTTTATACGATACGGAAGATAAAATGAAGAAGGCGTTGGAGAACGTCTCGCGCGAGTTTTCGACAGTGCGCACGGGCCGTGCGTCCACTGCGCTTGTTGATGGCATAAGGGTCGATTATTACGGCACGCCGACGCCTTTGAAGTCGCTGGCCGCTATCTCTACCCCCGATGCCAAATTAATTGTTATACAGCCGTGGGACACCTCTATATCCGGAGAGATTGAAAGGGCTATCTTAAAATCGGATCTCGGCATAACGCCGGTAAATGACGGTAAGCTTATTCGCGTGCAGATTCCCAATTTATCCAAGGAGCGCCGCCTTGAGTTGGTGAAGCTTCTTAAGAAGCTGGCTGAAGACGGAAGAATTTCTGTTAGGAGTATAAGGCATTTGTCTCTCGAACATCTTAAGAAGCTGGAAAAAGACAAAGTTATAGCCGAGGATGATAAATTCAAGGGTCAGGACGATATTCAGAAGACAACGGATAAATATATAAATAAGATAGAGGAACTTGTCGCAGCTAAGGAAAAAGAGATAACAGAAATTTAAAGTATATACGCCCTGCCGCGATTCTGATGGGGTTCGTTCCGGAACACCTCCGGCATAGATAGATTAAGTTTGTTTAAAGAAATAGCGTGAGCCGCTAGCTTCCGCCTACGCCGGAGTTGCCATTCATAGTAGATATGCTTCGGCGGACGAGACGCTAGCGAAAAAGAAATAATGTGAGCCGCTAGCTCATCCGGTAGAGCAACGGCCTTTTAAGCCGTGGGTGCTGAGTTCAAGTCTCAGGCGGCTCACCATTTTTTTGTTAGCTCATTCAAACTAACTAACCAAATGCTTGACCTAAAATTCATACGCGATAATTCTGATAAGGTAAAGAAAGCCATTGAGGATCGGGGTAAACCCTTCGATCTCGATGGTCTTCTTTTTCTCGATGAGAAACGCCGCCGCCTCTTAAAGGAAGTTGAAGAGATAAAGAGAAGAAAGAATATCGATTCTGAAGAGATAGCCAAGCTTTTGAGGGAAAAGAAGGACGCCAAGCCTAAGATAGCCGAGATGAGATCTTTCTCGGAGGACGAGAAGAGGCTGGAAGAGGAGTTAAGGGTTATAGAGAAAGACCTCGAAACCGCGCTCTTTAATATTCCGAACGTTCCCCATAAATCCATACCTATCGGCAAAGACGCTTCCGCAAACAAGATGGTTAGAGGATGGGGACAGGAAAGGAAATTTGATTTTCAACCCCGCACCCATATTGAATTGGGGGAGTATCTGGATATTCTTGATTTCCCGCGCGCCGCCAAGATTACCGGAAGCAATTTCCCGCTCTTTAAGGGCGATGGGGCGAAGATGGAACGCGCCCTGATAAATTTTATGCTTGATTTGCATACCCGCGAACACGGCTACAGGGAGATATTCCCCCCTTTTCTGGTAAACCGCGCCTCTATGACAGGAACGGGACAGCTTCCTAAATTTGAGGATGATATGTACCGCCTTAAGGACGAGGATCTTTTCTTGGTTCCGACTGCGGAGGTGCCGCTCACAAATCTTCATTCTAACGAGATACTGAACGAGGGGATTCTACCGGTTTACTATACCGCCTATACCGCCTGTTTTCGCAGGGAAGCGGGCTCATACGGAAAAGAGACAAAAGGCTTGATGCGGGTTCATCAGTTTGACAAGATAGAACTTGTCAAATTCGTGAATCCCAAAGATTCTTATGATGAATTGGAAAAACTTGTGGCAAACGCCGAAGAAGTTTTACAGAAATTGGGGTTGCAATATAGAGTGGTTATGCTCTCTACCGGCGATTTGAGTTTCGCGGCAAGCAAATGCTATGACTTTGAGGCGTATGCTCCCGGAGTGAATAACTGGTTGGAAGTTTCAAGCTGTTCTAATTTCGAGGATTTTCAAGCCCGGCGCGCTAATATAAAATTCCGCCCCAAAGACGGCGGGAAAGCCGAGTATGTACATACGCTAAACGGATCGGGTGTCGCTTTAGCCCGGACAGTCATAGCCATTCTTGAAAATTACCAAAATAAAGACGGAAGTGTGACAATTCCCGAAATTTTACGGCCTTATATGGACGGCAGGGACAGGATTTTGCCTCTAAAATCTGTCTGAAAGACGGCTCTCGAAGCAATGCGAATATTCAAGTTTATCCTATCGATATTGGCGATTCCTTTTCTGATTTCGGCTTCCCGCGCTTTTTATTATGAGATTGGAAGAATTTATTCCTTGGATCATAATCAGCAGTTCTTTATACTGGGCGCGGCAGTGTATTTGATAGTTCATACAGTCCTATTTAAGCCGAATTTTATGTATATCTTCGGCCATGAAATGACGCACGCGCTGGCGGCGTTCATATCGTTTGGAAAAGTAAAAAGTTTCAAGGTCTCGAAGAAGGGCGGCGAGGTAAAGACCGATAAGTCTAATATATTTATAAGCCTGTCGCCATATTTTTTCCCGACTTACACGCTTATTATTATGCTGGCTTGGTTCTTGGCAGGCAAGTTCTGGCAAATAGGCGACTGGATTTACGTTTTTTCTTTCGGGGTGGGTTTTACGCTGGTCTTTCATTTTGTGATGACGGTGGAGTTTTTAAAAACCAAGCAGCCGGACTTGATAAAAAGCGGCTACCTCTTCTCCATAGCGCTGATATACCTTATTAATGTCACGATGGCGGCGCTTATACTTAGTTTTATGTTCTCCGATTTTTCTTTTAAGGCGTATCTGGAGAATGCTTATATTTGCGGGAAAGAAGTGTATATCTGGCTTTTTAGGCAGCTTTTTTACCTGTGAAGATCGGCGCAAAAACCTGTTTTCCCGGTAATTGAAAATTCAGACCCTTTATGGTATAGTTTTATTTGTTTCCTCTCGGTTGTTAGGCGTTTAAGCAAGGGGCAACCGTAGACAGGAAGCGCGGCTCTTTGTCACCATAGTTTTTCAGGAAGAAGAGGAAGAAGATTTTCTCTTCTAAGGAAAGGGAAATTTTTCCCTTGCGTAAACGCTTGTAAATCTCTTCGAGATTTACTGCGCACGCTTCGGGACGAATTTTCCGCAACATAATAGCGAAGAAAA
>JAZDOX010000027.1:0-2523 GCA_043798215.1 Candidatus Omnitrophota bacterium
CTTGACAAAAGGGAAGGGAAATGTCATACTTTAGTATGAATAAAGTAATACCAAATAAGGAGGAGGGGAAGATGTCAAGCCAAACAGCCAAAATAGCCATAAGCATCCCAAAGAATGAACTGAAGATCATCGAGTCTTTGCGGCACAAACTAAGTTTGTCCCGCAGCGCGGTGATCCAGCAGGCCGTAAGATATTGGTTAACTTGTCAGGATCGGAAGGGGCTCATTGATAAATACGAGCGGGGATATTTAAAAAAGCCCGAGGACCCAAAACATATAGCGGGTTGGGAGAAAGCATCATTTGAAACTTTAAGCAAAGAGGAATGGTGATGAGAAGGGGCGAGGTCTGGTGGGCAGAGCTGCCAAAACCATTGGGAAGAAGGCCGGTCGTTCTTCTTTCGCGGGATGAGGCATATAAAGTAAGAAACGCCGTTACCGTTGCGGAGGTTACGACTAATATCAGGGATATCCCGGTGGAAGTCCGATTGGGGAAAGAGGACGGGCTTCCAAAGCCGTGCGTCGTAAATTTGGATACGATCATGACAATACGAAAAGATCTGCTCAAAGAATGCATCTGTATGCTGGACTATGGGAAAGTGGAATCAGTAAATAGCGCGGTCAAATTCGCGCTTGATTTGGAGTGATGTCATTTAACGAATAGGAAATAGGGAACGTCCCATTAAATGAATCGGTGACAGCCGGGGAAGCTGCCACCGAATTTTTTTTGAAAGAAAATCCCGCCTTTTCGACGTCTATTATGGTGTAAGGCCGCAAAATGCGACCTTGAAAAGGAGGGATTATAATGGTAAAATCCAAGAAGATGAAGATAATTGCAGATAGCATGACTCTCGAAGAACTCAAGCAGATGGCGGCGGCGATGTTCGGAAACTCGGTAAAAGCCGTGGTCGATACCAGGCGGGAACTCTTGGCGCTGGATGCCGAACTCCACTCAGACCTTGAAGCCCTTCTCTTGCAGGATGGATCAAAACAGAAAGACCTCTGGGGTATAAATCTTTACCCGGAACTGCAAGGCGATGATTTTATCGAATTCGATTCTATGATAAACATGCGTCCGTCGCAGAACAACAGGAGCCGTGGGGTCGATGATGAGCAGGCGCGCAAGAAGATCATTGAGATCGTGTCGAATAGGATAAAACGATGAGTATCCAGCATAGAGAGCTCGCGGCGGGGCGCTGGAAGCAAATGCCGTTTATTGAGCAGATGGCTAATATCGGGAGCGAAGTCGAGCGCGCCCTGAATTGGCGGGCGAAGCATAACGACGCGTACAGCAAGCAGGCATTTGAGCGCGCCCTAGAACTGACAGATTTGACGTTAGAAAGCGTTTCGGGATTTCCCCGCCTAAAAGAGCTTGCCCGTTTGCGCGAGGCCCTTGTCGACAGCTTCTGCGGCTCGAATGAGTTCAAATCCTCGGATGATCTGTGGAGAAAATATTTCCTGAATTTTACCTACGCCGCCCGTAGAGGCCGATAGGCAATAGGACTATGAAAAAAGAGAGCTAACGTATGAAAAAGGCATTACTCATATTTGTCTCCATATCGGTAATTTTAGTGATTGGTTATGTGGCGATTTCTATTGTTCGCGGTTCAAATGTAGAATATAAAGCGAAGAGATTATTGGCTCGCGCGGTTAAAGCCGGCGCAGTAGATAAAATCAAAGAGGTGATAGAAAAATACCCGAATACTGAGGCAGGAAAAACGGCGAATGTGGCATTGGGCGAATTTTATTTGAATAATAATAAATATGATGAAGCCCTTAAGATCGCAAATGATCTGATCGATAAATATAGAAGTAACAGGGTGATGCTTAGCCAGGCGCGCTTCCTCAGGGCCAATGTCTATGAGAGTCAGGGCCAATGGGACAAGGCCATGGCGGAATATAAGATACTGCGCGAGAATTATACGGATACCCCGATCGGGATCCGGGTCCCTATTTATATAGGGGATAACTTTAAGAGGATGGGCAGGTTTGAAGAATCCGTGAAAGTCTATAGCGATGCCAGCAATTACTATGAAAATCTGGAGGATAAGAACAGGGGGAATCCGCTCGGCTATACGGCCGCGGTCTGTCTGGTTGACTCCTACCTGAGGCTGAATAATCATGAAATCGCGGGTAAATATATGGAAGACGCGATTAAAAACTATCCGTCCGACCAAACGTACATACAATTTTTGCCGAAAGTAGAGGAGATCTACGTAAAAAAGCTGCAAAAGCCCGAAAAGGCGATAGAGATCTATGAGAGCATGAAAAATCAGACAAAAGACACCAAACTCAAAGATTTTTTAGATAAAAAGATAAAAGCCCTAGCTGATAAGAAATAGCTGATCAATTCCCAATTTTTCTGAAAGAAATTCCCGCCGGCTTGCGTCTATTATAATAGGATAAAAATAACAGTAAAATATATGTTGTAAAATAATTACAATATGGTATAATTCGATTGTAACAATAAAAGGAGGGTAAAATGAGCGAGTCAAAAACATTTGGTAGTTTTTATAAACAAAAAAGA
>JAZDOX010000074.1:0-7999 GCA_043798215.1 Candidatus Omnitrophota bacterium
GACATATGAAACTATTCGAATGGGCTAACGAAAAAAATGAAAAGCTAAAATCTGATCGCGGTATCTCCTTCGAAGAAGTTGTTTTCTACATAGTAAACGGATTCGTCCTTGATGTTGTACCGCATCCCAATCCGGATAAATATCCAAACCAAAAGATGTTTATTGTAAATATAGATAATTATGCTTATTTAGTGCCCTTTATTGAGACAGAAGAAATAATTTACCTAAAAACCATTATTCCTAGCCGTAAAGCTACAAAAAAATATTTAAAGGAGTGATAAAAATGAAGCTAAACAAAGAAGAAAAAGAAATATTGAATGCTTACGAAAAGGGCGATTTTAAATCGATACCAAATGTGAAAAAAGAAATCGAGAAATATCGCGGATATGCTAAATCTACACTACAAAAGAATAAACGCATGAATATCCGCATTTCAGAACGAGATCTTATTCATATACAAAGAAAGGCTATCGAAGAAGGATTGCCCTATCAAACTTTTATTTCCAGCATACTGCATAAATTTATTACTGGGCATCTCACCGAGAGAACAAATTAACCTTCTAACACTCCCCGCCTCAGGCATGATATTGGGCATATATATTGTGCTCGATAAATCGAGCAGCTACAATATGTTGACGCATCTTCAAGAATAAAGATTTTTGCCTGAAGCCGCGCGTTGAAAATTCGCAGGTTTATTTTGCGCAGGGACGTTCTTAATCCGAGCGGGCATGGTTCCCCCGCTATTTTAGACGTAGGGAGAGCGAGGAGTAAGGCCGAGTGAGATTTTCCGGCTGGGGAAAATCGAACGTTCCCAAGCAAAATAAACCAAGATGACGATAAGCGATACGGCGAAGGCAAAAATCGACATTCTAAGCGAGACATCAAATTTCAAGACTGGTTTGCTTTGCCGCCCCTACATCGGTAAAGCCGAACGTCGCCGCGAAAAGACGCGCGTGAAGGGAGCTGTTTTTATTTGCATTTGGCCTTAACTATATGATATAATTCAAAAATATTTGTTAATCCCATTAGAGAACTTTGTCCTTTTACGGTTTGCGCCTACGGTGGTATTTCCGCCAAGGGCGGATCAGCCTCAGGCTGAAAACCGCCATTGGTTTGAGAATCGGTATACCACCGATTAAAATCGGTGGTTTTCTCTAACGGGATAAACTAAAAGGGCAAAAATGATAAGTAAAGTCGCTCCTTATGATTTAATCAGACGCGATTTTGAGCATTTAAGCGTCACCGAGGAATTGAACACTTCCGCGGAGATTGCGGAGTTAATACTGATTCAATCCTTGGAAGGCAGGGCTCACAACGGAGCGGGTTTTTTCAAGAAGAGTTTTTACGTAAATACGACAATAGACGACATAGTCAACGCCTTAAAACTAAATCCGGTTGAGATAAAGAAGAGGCGTCAGGCCCTGATCGATGATATAGTGGAATTCGTGAAGGACTCGATAAAGGGCGCGCCGCGCAACAAGCTCTTAAATTCGAGAGGTCAGCCGTTTTTGGGAGTGCCCGATTTTAAGAATATAGAGGTGGACGCCCGTCAGGTCTTGAAGGGCATTTATATCGGCGGCTTGAGGGACGATCCCGCTCCGAGGAAGGCGGCCGAAGAAAAATATAGTATTGTAATCGGATACGGAAAATGTTATCTTGTTAGCGTTGAGGTTATGGTGCGCTTAAACCTTGACGGCGAGATGCTTGCTCATCAGGCGCACGCGGATTCTTTAGACAACCTCAAGAAACAAGGACTGATAATTTCACCCGAAGACCTAAGGAATTTCGCGCCCGAAAAGTTAAGATATCTTTATATACGCCACGCGCTGGGTCCCGGGCAGTCGGATGATGCCGCAATAGTTGCTTCAGGCTTGATTTATAATAAGAACGTCGCTTTAGGCGTGTTCTTGGCGGACGCTATAGACACGCTTGAAAAATATGTCTTGGATTACAGAGATCAGGATGATGAGTTGGCCTATTATATAGGAGAAAATTATCCTGAGCTTTCGGTATCGATGGATGAGGTTTATGATTTGGCCTATTTAGCGGCTATACCGGAAGGAAGAGAAGAAGAAATTCCCGACAGCTCTTTGAGGTATCTGCTCTCGAAGGATAAGCAGATGGGGCAGTGCGCCTTGGAAAGCCATTTTAATTTTATTCAAGGAAATCCCTGTTTTCCTATGCTGTTAAGCTATAACCGCAGCCTCTCTACGGAATTTTACAGCTACATCAACAATAAGGTAATGTCGCATAAGGGGCAAAAAGAGGTTATAACATCCGAGACGATCATAAAAAACTTGAGTGTCCCGGTTGAGGAGTTCCTTAAACGCCGGGTTGTTGTGGGCAAACCCGGGATTTCATTGAAAGAAGCGATAGATAAGATGCGTTCGAGCGGCGCGGAATTTATGGTTATACAGGATGAACGTAATACTATTCAAGGCATCCTATCCATTAATGATTTGTTGAAATTGTTTATAGAAAGCGGAAGGAAATCTTAATGCCCGAGTTAAGAAAAGACCCGATCATCGGAAGATGGGTTATCGTCGCCACCGAGCGGGCGCGGCGTCCGACTGATTTTGTGCCGCATTCGGTATCGGAAGAAAAAATGGCAGAACCGCCGTGTCCATTTTGCGAAGGCAAAGAGGACCAAACACCGAGTCCTGAAATTTTCGCTGTTCGCAATCCCGGAACAAAACCCGCTACACCGGGATGGCAAGTAAGAGTGGTGCCTGCCATCTCGCCTGCCCTGAAAGTTGAGGGAAAGATTGAGAGGCGCGGCAAGGGCATATATGATGTAATGAATGGAGTGGGCGCGCACGAGGTAATAATCGAGACCCCAAACCATATTTATAATTTAGCTGACCTATCAGAAGAACAGATAGCAACCGTCATAGCTGTTTACATAGAACGCATTACAGATCTCGGCAAAGATCCGCGTTTTAAATACGCTCTGCTCTTTAAGAATTACGGTTTGGCCGCCGGCTCGGGCAGGATAAGGCATGCCCATTCTCAATTAATAGCAATGCCGGTTAATCCTATCAGGCTAAAAGATGAGTTAATAGGCGCCCGCAAATATTTTGAATATAAGGAACGGTGCATATTTTGCGACGTCATAAAACAGGAATTAGACGCCGGCAAACGGATTATAGCCGACGTGGATGGTTTCCTCGCTTTCGCTCCTTTTGCCTCAAGATTTCCTTTTGAGATGTGGGTTTTACCGAAATATCACAGCGCCGATTTTTCTAATACAAACAAGGATAAAAGACTTGGGTTAGCAAAAATATTAAAGATTTCGCTTCAAAAACTCAAGAAAGCGCTTGTTGACCCTCCTTATAATATTATCCTGCATACCGCGCCTTTCAGGGTTCCAAAGACCGGATATTGGAGGACTATTGACGATGATTTTCACTGGCATTTGGAGATAATGCCGCGCCTTACCAGAGTAGCCGGATTCGAGTGGGGAAGCGGGTTTTATCTAAACCCGACACCTCCGGAAGACGCTTCAAAATATCTAAGCGAGATGGGGTGATTTAAAGATGGGCGAACTTCGCAGAGACCCTGTAACGGGCAGATGGGTAATTATTGAGATTGACAAGATACGCAATATCTCGGATTATGAGGTTGAGCGTCATATCAAGAAGGCAGGAGTTTGTCCATTTTGTCCCGGAAATGAGCGTATGACGCCGCCGGAGATATACGCTCATCGCGAGGGCGAACTTAAGCCTGATATGCCCGGCTGGCAGACCCGTGTTATACCCAATAAATTCCCCGCGCTAAGAGTAGAGGGAAACTTGGACAGAATGGGCATTGGTATGTTCGATATGATGAACGGAATCGGAGCCCATGAGGTCATAATCGAGAATCCCGATCATAATAAAGAAATAAGCGACCTTATGGATCATGAGGTTGAGAAAATTATCTGGGCGTATCGCAACCGCAGCTTAGACCTGCGCGGAGATAAAAGGTTCAGGTATATTCTGATATTTAAAAATTATGGGGCGACAGCGGGCGCTTCTTTGCAGCATCCTCATTCGCAATTGATAGCTCTGCCGATTGTTCCAAAACGCGTAGTGGAAGAATTGCGCTTCGCGGAAAGATATTACGATTACCGCGAACGATGCATATTTTGCGATATGGTCAATCAGGAGATAGACGAGAGGGAGCGAATAATCACTGAAAATAAAAATTTCATAGCTTTCACGCCTTTTGTCTCAAGATTTCCGTTTGAGGTCTCGATCTTTCCAAAGCTTCATAGTTCCGACTTTAGTTACATTCAGAAAGATGAGGTGGTGGATTTCGCAAGAATATTAAGAGAGACCTTGCTAAGGATGAAACTGGCTTTAAAGGATACCTCTTATAACTTGATTATTCACACAGCGCCCCTCGATACCAAGGAGAGAGAGGATTATCACTGGCATATGGAGATTATGCCTCGACTTGGAAAAACAGCAGGTTTTGAATGGGGGACCGGTTTTTATTTAAATCAGACTCCGCCTGAGGTGGCGGCGTGGACATTGAGAGAAGTTATTATCTAAAAAGGAGGAAGGAAGAAATGGCGGTACGAGTAGGTATTAATGGTTTTGGTAGAATTGGCAGATTAGCCCTAAAAGCGGCATTAAAATCAAAGAACCTGGAATTTGTGGCGGTTAACGATCTTACCGATACCAAAACGTTGGCGCATTTATTTAAATACGATTCAACATTCGGGACATTCGATGGAGAGGTAGGATCTACCGAGGATTCGATTTTAATAAACGGAAAAAAGATAAAGGTATTCAATCAAAAAGATCCGGCTCTTATCCCATGGAAGGACTTAGGCATAGAGATCGTATTAGAGTCTACCGGAAAATTCACGGAAGCCGATAAAGCTAAAACTCATATGGCCTCAGGCGGCGTAAAAAAAGTTTTGATAAGCGCGCCGGCCAAAGGCGAGGACGCTACTTTCTGTATGGGTGTCAATGAAGAGAAGTATGACTCAAAGAAACACAATATAATATCCAACGCATCCTGCACCACGAATTGCCTTGCTCCGGTATCAAAAGTGCTTCTCGATAATTTCGGGATAAAGAGAGGGTATATGACCACAATCCACTCCTACACTAACGATCAGGTGACGCTGGATTTTCCTCATAAAGATCTTAGAAGAGCCAGAACCGCCGCTCAAAATATAATTATAACCAAAACAGGCGCGGCGGCGGCAATAGGATCGGTTATCCCGGAACTTAAGGGCAAGATGGACGGCGCGGCTATAAGGGTGCCGACTCCCAATGTCTCATTAGTTGTCTTAAATGCCGAACTTGAAAAGAAGACCACCGCCGAAGAGATTAACGCGTTTTTCAAGAAAGCGGCGGCAAGCGATAAGATGAAGAAATATTTCGCCGTAACTGACGAGCCTTTAGTATCCCGCGATTTTAACGGTTGCGATAAATCAGCGACGGTAGATGCGCAATCAACAAAAGTCATAGATGGCGATTTCGCCACCGTCTTTGCCTGGTACGATAACGAGTGGGGATATTCCTGCCGGTTAATTGATTTGACGGAATATATAGCCGGCAAAGGCATATAATGGAGCTAAAGATGAATAAACTCACGATAGAAGACTTGGATATTAACGAAAAGCGCGTCTTAATGCGCGTTGATTTTAACGTGCCTCTTGACGATAAACTCGAGATAACCGACGATACGAGAATAAAAGCGACATTGCCGACTATAAAATACGCTCTGGAAAAAAACGCTAGGCTTATTTTGATAAGCCATCTTGGAAGGCCTGACGGCAAAGTTACGGCTAAGTATAGTTTGGCCCCCTGCGCGAAGAGGTTAGGAGAGCTTCTTAAAAAGAAGGTCGCTTTTGCCGTTGATTGCGTGGGAGATAAGGCCAAAGGCGCGGTATCTGAATTAAGGACGGGTGAATGTTTGCTCTTGGAAAACCTGCGTTTTCATCCCGAAGAAGAAGCTAATGATCCCGGTTTCGCGAAAGAACTGGCGAACTTGGCAGACGTTTTTGTCAATGACGCTTTCGGAACCGCCCATCGAGCCCATGCTTCCACGGAAGGAGTCACGAAATATCTAACTTCCGCGGCGGGATTTCTGCTTGAGAAAGAAATAGAATACCTTGAAAGCAAAGTTTCGAATCCGGCAAAACCTTTTATTACGATATTAGGCGGCGCTAAGGTATCGGATAAGATAGGTGTCATAGAAAACCTTTTAAATAAAGTTGACGCCATATTGATCGGAGGAGGAATGGCGTATACTTTCCTTAAAGCTCAGGGCAAATCGATAGGAGCTTCAAAATTGGAAAAGGATAAACTTGACATCGCGAAATCATTGCTTGAGCAGGCCGCGCTGAAAAAAGTTAAGATACTGTTGCCGGTGGACCACGTGGTAGCCGATAAATTCGCGGCTGATGCCCAATCGAAGATCGTGGGAGAGGAAATTCCCGAAGGCTGGATGGCCCTCGACATAGGTCCGAAAACCATAGAGATTTTCAAGAAAGCCCTTACAGTCGCCAAGACGATTGTCTGGAATGGCCCGCTCGGTGTTTTTGAGATGGATAAATTCGCTAACGGCACCGAACAAATAGCGAAATATATCGCGGGATTATCAGGTAAATCCTGCTGTTGTTGCGCCGATTCCGGAACCATATCAATAATCGGCGGCGGCGACACTGCCGCGGCAATCGCGAAATTCGGTTTGGAAGATAAAATGACTCATATATCAACCGGCGGCGGCGCGTCGTTGGAGTATTTGGAGGGCAAGATGCTGCCCGGAATAAAGGCATTGACGGATAAAAAAGAGGAAATTGCAAGGGGATGAGTCCCGTTAGAAATTTTAACGGTCATCGCTAAGTATTGAAGAAATTAAGTTGAATTTAATTCTTGATTTTATTGGTATAAATTATCTTTGGAGGAATTTCTAACGGGATGAGAAGACCTATAATTGCCGGCAACTGGAAGATGTATAAGACAATAAGCGAAGCCATAGAGCTTATTGAAGGGTTAAAGGCTGAACTTAAGAATGAGGATTCTGTTGATGTTGTGGTATGTCCGCCTTTTACCGCTATATATAAAATAGCTGAATTGCTTAAGGGATCTAAAATAAAGTGCGGCGCCCAAGATATGTTTTGGGAAGAAGAAGGGGCTTATACCGGAGAGATATCGCCTAAGATGTTAAAGGATCTTGGTTGCGAGTTTTGTATAATCGGCCATTCTGAGCGCAGGGCTTATTTCGGTGAAAACAATGAAACCGTAAACAAGAAAGTCAAAGTAGCCCTTAAACACGGGCTTACACCTATAATGTGCGTAGGAGAACGACTCGAAGAGCGCGATTCAGGAAAAACCTTTGATGTCATAAAGAGCCATATTGAAGGGGGCCTTAAAGGCTTAAGCGGGGATGAAGTCTTAAAGATCGTTATAGCTTATGAACCGGTCTGGGCTATCGGGACTGGGAGAAACGCCACGCCTGAACAAGCGCAGGAAGCGCATAAATTCATCCGCAGCCTTATCGAGAAAGCTTATGGCTCGCGGATTTCCGAAGAGATAAGAATTCAATACGGCGGAAGTGTCAAACCGGACAATATAGGCTCATTAAGAGCCGGTAAAGATGTTGACGGCGCTTTAGTCGGCGGAGCCAGTTTGAAATCAAGAGATTTTGCCGAAATAGTGCGGCAAAGCAAAAAAAGAAGTTGCACGATATAACCGCATCGACTTGGCTTTAAAACATATGCCTTGGGGCTGGATGAAGCAATTTATGCCGTCAAGATTGCTTCATCAGTCGCTTCGCTCCTTTCTCGCAATTATACTAATTTAGATAGCAATGAAAGCAATAATAAGCGAATTAAATTTTTTTGAAAGAATTTGTTATATTTTTTCGTCATCTATTATATAAAGCATAGTAAAGATCACAGTCGTTCAATTTAGGAATGTCATTCCCGAATGTTTTAATCGGGAATCCAGTCACGCTGTAAGGCATTATTTCGTGTCTGGATTGCCGCCTGCCGCAG
>JAZDOX010000078.1:0-5037 GCA_043798215.1 Candidatus Omnitrophota bacterium
AAAATTTCCCACAGGTATGAGCGTTCTCGACTCGAAGGTATTTTTATTCTTCGAGCAACGTCGAGAAGATAAAAATACCTCCTCGCTCGAACAATATCCCCATGCTTTTTCCCCATGGTATTATTTATGCTTTTAGTTCGCTGTGACTCTATAAATTACAACTAGTTAAGCAAGAATGCCCCAAAATTTTGGGAAATGTCCACTAAATTATCGGCTTTGGCCTATTTCATTTATAACCGCCGTCATCTCGGATTTTGTCGAGGCGGCACAAGCTTTAACCCTTAAAACCCTGACATCGCTTAACCCCTTTGTATACCAACTGAAAAACTTCCGGAATATAAAAACGCTCTTCTTTGCGCCGAAAAACCTGACACAGGAATTAAAATGTTTTGTCATAATTTTTATGACTTCGTCGGCGCGCGGCCTCTCAAGCTCTACGCCTTCTTCCAGAAAAGAAGGCAGTTCCTTGAATATCCAGGGATTTCCAAGCGCCCCTCTGGCAACCAAGACAGCGTCACAGGCGGTCTCATCAAACATCTTCTTGGCGAGCGCTCCTGAAAAAACATCTCCGCTTCCGATAACCGGAATCTTTAAAGCGGCCTTAACCTGCCTTATCGCATCATAATCCACTTCTCCGCTATAACCCTGATTCCTTGTCCTGCCATGAATAAATAAGGCCGATACCCCCGCGTCCTCGGCGTAAAGCGCCACATCCCTGGCGTTTACGGATGTCTTGTCCCATCCGGCGCGTATCTTGACGGTAACCGGCCATTTGGAATTCTCAACAAGTATCTTAAGCAGCCTTTTTAATTTTCTGGGATCCTTAAGAAGCGCGGCTCCTTCGCCTTTGGCAACGACTTTTCTTTCAGGGCAGGCGGCATTGAAATCAAGGACATCAAATTTATATTTATGCAGCTTCTCTATGGCCTTGTGGATATACTCGACTTCATTGCCCACTATTTGAATTCCCAACGGCCTGTCTTTTGATGTCGAGGAAAGCAGGGCCAGCGATTTAACATTGCCATAGCTCAAAGAACGGGCGTTTACCATCTCGGCAAAAGCCAACTCGGCGCCGAATCCGCGATTAAGCATGCGAAACGGCAGATCGCTTATCCCCGCCATTGGAGCCAGAATAAAGCGCTTTCGTAAATTTAACTTGCCTATTTTAATCATCGTGTTTTGCTTTTGTTATAGCTTTTATCGGGCCGACACAGCCGACACAGAGGTCGGCCCCTACGGTATTTTAATTGTGATTACCCTGCTTGCCTACAGGCAGGTATGAAATGTAGGGCGCGTTCACTGAACGCGCCGTGTCAATGTTTCGGCCTGTTCGGGGAACGGGCCCTACAATTAACTGTATTGGCATGCCCGTTCCCTGCAGGTTCTTGGCATAGGCCTTGCGGATTAAGCTTTTCTTCATAAATATTCTTCACTCTCGACGATAAACGGCTCATCATTCGGAATATTCCCGCGCCACGCGCGGTATCCATAGCCGCGGTCCGCGTCCAAATTCCAATCCGCATAAAGCGCCTTTTTAATATCCTCGGAAAGGCCTGATTCGTTGGCATGCTGTATCATCCAAGCTGTAAAATGAATTGCATTCCCAATAGATAGACGGTCGCGCTGCAAACTTCTTGTTTGATTCGGGCTATTTGCCGAGACAGCGTATCTATACAGCGCCTGCTCGTTGAAAGGCTCTTCGCTAATAAAGCGTTCGGGAGTTGATTCGATTACAGCCGAATGAAAACCAGCAGCAGTAACAGGTTCTTCTGCTATCGGCACGGGACAAACAAGATTATTAGTTACAGGCGTGCCCCTGCTTGGAAAGATCTTAAAATTATAAGCGCAGGGCTGGGCGAGAGTAATCAAGTTGCGGGCAATGCTGTTATCCAGCTCATCAGGTTCAGGCATTACAAAGCCATTTGTGGATAAGACCATCCTGGCGCTGCGATATATCTGGTAGCATAGCAGCTGAATACCGTAAAGAATGGCCAGAAGAACGGATATCGGCAAAGACAGAAGCAGCGTAAGCAATAAATCGATTAAATTTCTGAGGGTTTCTAGAGACCATACGAGCAATTCTCCCAGATAATTAAGCCAATTAGCAACTTCCTCGAAAAACTCTTCGTAGCATTCCCTGGAACTTGAGGTAAGCCCAAAAGATAAAACATCTTCCCAGCTGCACATTGATGAAGAAGAACTGGGCGGCGAGGGCGGCAGACTAAAATTACTGAGGGCATTGGCCAAGATATCGGCTGCGCCTGAGAACGGCTCTTCGGGCCTTTCTACCGCCATACTTCCCATCAGCTTAAGAACCTTATAGAAAACCTCATAAGTGACGTCGATCTGACCTCGCGTATAGAAACCGCCACCCGGAAGTCTTGTCGGATGATCAAAATTATTATACGTTTTCTTAAACGTGCCATAGAGAAGGTCGCCCACATCTGATGGAAGATTCTCCGGAAGTCCCAAGCGGGAAAAGAGTGTGTGATTAATGCTTTCTCCATTGTAATATCCGGCATACTTCCATGTATCTTGAAAGTTTTCCACCGTCACATGGCGATGAACGTTTAGACGGTAAGGAGTCCCCACAATCTGATTTACGTAAGAATGCCCTGTAACATCGGTGGCGACGTGAGACAGATAACCTAAAGCAAAAGCTTTTTCTCTGGCGCTCCCGGCGCCCTCCACGAGATTCCTGGCAAAATCTCCGGTCCGCCGGTAGTGCAGCATATCAAACCAATACCAATCCTTCTCATTTTTGTTTTTCTGGAGATCGGGAACAAACAATTGAAAGAAATTATAGGATAAAGAACTTATTCCGGCAGCGTTGGTTAACAGATTCGCGCCTTCTAATACGCCGGCAAAAAGTCCAGCGCCTACGGCTGATTTAAAAAGTTCCGAGGTCTCTTTAACTTCATTCAAAAGATGCCTGATTAACTCTACCGTGTTAGGCGCGAGAGTTTCGACAGCATTCTCGAGTGGTTCTTCCACGGCGTTTATGATTTCACGTATAGGTCTGACTACCTTGTTATACACTTTCACGACTTCCTCAATGTTGCTGTAAAGCTTATAAAGCTTATCTACTATTTCATAATCGGGACCCCAAAAGAATAGATCAGGCCCGATAGAACCTATGATAGCTGAAGACATCTGTGCCTGTATCGCATCTGCTGCGCTTGATGCCGCGCTGTTACCCGAAGCATAAAGCTCAGGCACGGCTTCTTTCAGAACGATATGATGCACTCCATATTTGGGCATTTCTACCTCCTTATAAAATTTTGTTATAAATAATGTACGGAAGTTATATGATCATTATATTGCTCGACCAAACGAAAGCCGCGCGGATCTAAAAAGGGATCGAAGCATATCCCTACGATTCTGCCATGGGTCAACAGACGGCTCCAATTTAATTTCACATTAACCGTTTGCCCCTGATTAATGGTAATTACTTTATAATCGCACAACCTGTAATCCCTCAGCAGATGAGTATAGCCGACAGGTCCTTCGTAAACCCCCACATAAGAATCAAAACTTATCCCATTTCCCTTGTTGGTTACTTTAACGGTTACAATTGCCGGCTCTCCTAAATCAAGGTCTCTAATTTCAGGACCAAAATTTGATGTGCACTTTAAGCGCGGCGCCATAAAACCCCTCTTAGGGTCATAATGAAAATCAACAGGGTGCGTCTTGATATAATCGTCGATTAAATCCTTCCATTTGCCTTCTTCGGGCGTAGAAACAATTCCGGCATCAGAGGCGTCTTCGACCAACTTCTCGCGCGGAATTTCAATCAAAAAGAATTCCTCGCGCCCGGCATTAAACCTGACGTATCTTTCAGTCGTATAGATAGGTTTGTCGCCAACCCGCCCTAAGTTTTTGGCTGCCGCGCTTCCATAAATATCGAGATAAATATCCGGCCGTTTCTCAAAGAGTTCCTGAAAATCCTTGCCTTCGTAACCGAGTGAAAAAGTTCCGTCAGAGGCGGTTATCGCGTTTCCAAGAAGATCGGTAAAAAACACGTCCTTGTCGAAGGCGCGCACCAATAAGCCCTTAACGGGCCTTTTGTTTTCCTTCTCGCGAACAACTCCTGTTATCTTGAATTCCATTATCTTCCCCCTTTCAAAAAGTTTGGAACTGCCATCCCCTGTAGCCCCTTACCTATTTCTCGCGCACCAGCCACTGCCTGCCGCCTGATGATTAAAAATGAGGCGACGAAGCAGTCAAAGCCCAGCGCGCATCCCACAGCGCGGGCACGTAGAACCATCCGCTGCCTGCCCACCTCTAGCGTAAAGTGAGCCATTAGGAATTTATTCGTTGAAAGAATATGATATTATACCTCGCTCTTGACTGGCACCCATGCCACACCATATCGTAACATTTACATACAAAGAATTACTATCTCCTTTTATAAACTTCCAACCAAAGCTTCCGCCATCGTCATAAGAATACTCATCTGCCACTTTCCAACCATAATTTTTTGCATTTGATAATATATAATTGCGCGCTTCGTTAATTTTTTTAAGGAATTTATCTTCTTTTTCTTTCCATGCTTGGAATGAACAGTTAGGATCATATATATAACATCCGTCTGGCGCATCAACAAAACGTAAATCAAGTTTTACGGAGTTTGTTTTTTTCAGGATAGGAATTCCTTCCGGAGGATATACAGGGAATCCTTTGTATAACTGTGGCTCAGCGCCAGCCCATAAGTATGTTTGAAATAACACAAAAAAATGCTGCCCAAAATTTTAATTTTCATTTCTTTCTTATGAGTTAGAAGACTACAATTAATATACGAACGTCGTAATTTATGCTATTAAATTAAAACCTTAAGGTAAATATTACACCGCGTTTTTAGGTTTGTAAAGGAATTTGTCCGGCGGGACAAGAAGCAAGAAAGACCTCTGCGCAACCAGTCAAAATCATCACAACCCGATTTTTTGAGATAAAATTTGCGGTTTTTGCGGTTTTGGAATTTTTTATGTTTCATTGATTGCCGTTAAATCCCTCATCCCGCCTGTTTTTTCAATTCCC
>JAZDOX010000079.1:0-2897 GCA_043798215.1 Candidatus Omnitrophota bacterium
CCAACGCAACTCTTCCAGATAAATACGGCACGCTTCTTCCGTAGCAAATTGTTTCTCAAGCTCCATCAGCGTTCGGGGGTAGTTTTCCATACCCCTACATACTACCAGTTGTGGCAGGTTGAGTCAAATGGATAGCCCTGATACATTATTGGCCTTCAAATAGTGCTGTATACTCCTTTTTATCCCGGCTGGCATTACCAGATAGATGCGATTCCTTGACATCTCCTGAAGCTGTGCCTCGGTCACCGCATCGTCAATAGTTGCAAGATAGAACCCGAGGCCGCGCGTTCCTTCTGTAACGATCTGTCTCCATCTTTCTCTCAACGTGCGCTTGGCTGTGAAGATTATGCAGTCCATTGCGCTATTATCATAGTGTTTTCGATTCGGCATTAAAAAGTCCGGCTTGCCGTTTATCACTTGCTGCTCCTGAAATGGATATTTAAGCCGTTTGAAAAGCATTTTTATAATATCCTCGAACGCACCTCCGGCCCGCGGCTTGCGGGACTGTGAAAGCGAAAGAAAAAATCTATCAAATTCTCGAAAATGTTTCGCCGTCACTTCGATGGTTTCGTCTTTCGACGCTCCCGCGGGTACCTCTGTTGCCAGATATTCTTTTATGGCCCTGCGTCCTGCCTCCTGTTCTGTTTTAAGGTATATGTCGAACGCCATATCTCCGATCTTGTCAACGTACAGGCTAAACTTCCTCTTTATTATAATTGGATTGGTTAAAGGCGGTAATACGCTATTAATGCTCTTATTAAGTACATCCTCCGGCGATAAAACGTATTTCTTGAAGATTTCGAACAAGGTCATTTCTGTTCCTTTCTGTGATTGTAATAATAGCATTTTATACAAACCGGGCATATAGGGCATAACGGTTTCGATCTGCATATGTTTCGTCCGAGATCAAGGACTGCATAATTGAATTGACGGCAGTTGTATTGTGGAGTTATCAAATCAATAAGATTCATGAGGGCTTTTTTCCTTCGAGTTTCAGCATGACTTTTGAAGCCAAAGAACCGTCCGTAAAGCCGTACAATGTTTGAATCAATAAGAAGAGCCCTCTTATTATGATGCAACGAGATGTATGCTGATGCCGCATACTGGCCAACGCCGGGAAGGGACATCAATTCATTAAGATGCAGAGGAATTTTCCCGTTATAACGATTCATCAGAACGCAGGCCAGTTCTTTTATCTTTCTGGCCCGCCATCGAAGACCAAGCGGGGCAATTATTGTTTTAATTCTGAGAAGAGGGCTCGCCGAAAGCTTATCCGGCGAAGGATATACTTTAATGAACTTCTTATATATTGGTATGACCTGTTCTGCCTTTGTGCGCTGAAGCAGGATCTCGGCAATAAGCGCGTAAAATTTTATCCTCGTAGATCTCCACGGATACTTGTGAGAATTCTGATAAGTCCAACGAAGTATTTTTTGCGTAAAATACTTAATTGTGCCATACGATGATTTTATTTCTGACCGCTTTCGTTGAGGCATTTAATAACTTCCTTTGCGATAATCCTTACAACGGGAACTACAACTGCATTGCCAAACTGTCTGTAAGCCTGTGTATCTGATACAACGATTTTATAATTCTTAGGAAATCCCATAAGACGGGCACATTCACGAGGAGTAAGTCTTCTTGGATTTTTACCTTTTTGCGGTATAAGAATTTCAGACCCATCCTTATAATAACGTGCGCTCAATGTTCTTGATACACCCTCCGGATCGACAAGCCCAAAGCCAAAACCATTACCTTTAGCCCTGTGTTTCTCTGCATAGTTTTGTAAATATTCCCAAAGATGGTCTGTCAGAGTATATTTATCATCAACTTTCTTATCCAGTATGTTCTTTACACGCTGCGGCTTTCCTTTTAGACTCAGGGGTCCAAATTTGACGGGTTTCCTGAATCCAACAATGAATATTCGCTCTCTATGTTGCGGAACGAACCGGGCCGCATCGATGATATCATCGAATACGATATTGTAGCCAATTTCTTCTAGGGTTGATCTTATAACACGATAGGTATTACCTTTATCGTGAGACTTGAGGTTTTTCACATTCTCGAGCACAAAGCAATCTGGCTTCTTTGCCTTTAAGATACGTGCTATCTCAAAGAATAAAGTACCTTGAGCCTTATCCATAAACCCGTGAGGCTTGTTCAGGCTTTTCTTTTTAGAGACACCGGAAATGGAGAATGGCTGACAGGGAAATCCGGCCAGAAGAATATTATGATCGGGAATCTGTTTGTTAGTTATTGCGCGTATATCCCCTTCGGGCTTTTCTCCGAAGTTTTCTTTATACGTTATCTGACTGTGCTTATCATAATCCGATGAGAATAAACACTCCCCGCCAAGTTCCTCAAAAGGGATCTTCAGCCCGCCGATACCGCAAAACAAGTCTATAAAAGTATATTTGCTCATCCTATATCTCTTCCCCGGTCATCATTCTGTTTGGGCTTTCTAAAACTCATCTTCGCACGGCGGATACCGCAACAGTGCTTTTCCACTATTTCGGCCCTCGGCGCTTTGGCGCCTTCTTTGGAGCCGGAGCCAGATCATCGATGACCCGGGCTACCTTATGGCCGCAGGTACCGCAGAAGCCCTGCAGGACCACTACATCTTTTAGCTCCGCATGATAATCGACAATGGTCACTGCCTTCCGGCACTCCCCGCACCAGACGTTGCTTAAAAGCATACGTCTTGTATCCGCCGGTAGTCCCTGCCATAATTCCAAAGCTTCTTTTACCATGTCTGTCCCCTTAATCCTGAGGCGGCTCAATAGCGCGTTCAAGAGCTTCCCAGAATTTCTTTCTTTTTTCGGAAGACGGCTCGGATTGCGTTGGAAATTCTAAAAAAGGGACCTTTATGTTCTCCTTGGCAAGCTCCTCTTCCAAAA
>JAZDOX010000088.1:0-22893 GCA_043798215.1 Candidatus Omnitrophota bacterium
TAAAACTTGCGAGAAAGGAGAGATTGGCGTATTATTACGAGTGTAAGACAAAGGTAAGAGAGCAAAAATCAGGCACTCGGCTGGAAGTTGTATACAACTCCTTCGCATTTTGCTGAAAAAATCGAAAAAAAATTCCGCTCCTCCTTATTTTGGAAGTAAGGCCGAATTTATTACTCGCATTTATCCACTGTTCCGGAACAAATATCTTTCTTATACTCCCATTTCACGCAAGAGGTATTATCGAGAACAGCTGAATAAGCCAATTTATCCGCCGACTTGCCGTCCACCGTATAATACCAAGCCATCTCTCCGCGCTTGCCTTCGACTCCATCAACAGAGGTAACAAAAACATACTCGCCAACAGGATGGGTCTTTACCTCGGCAACGCTCTGTAACACTTCGAGAGCGGTCCGCCCTTCCACGCGAGGCGTCTCAATGGTTCGCGACGGACGAAGGCCGCCGTAATCAATTTCCACGATAATATTTTTTGCGCTGACTTCAACAGAATCTTCCCCGCTCGCGTACGATGACGAGACCATAACCGATAAAACGCACAAGATAGACGCTACAACAAGTTTAGCCATTTGTTTCATCGAACTTCCCCTTTCTTTTTTTAATATGTTCTTTATTTAATCCATTAGAGAACGAAGTTCTCTAATGGATTTACTTATATATACCTAAAGACTTATTTATAAATTGTATCATCAAAATCATTCCTTATCAAGTTTTGCCCTTATCTTTTTTATACATACTGCGCAACATATTTGTCTACCAAATCCCTTATCATCCGCTGGTATTTTGTATGGTGACGGCTTGCTTCGCGCTTAAAGAATTCAACACTTGATTTCTTAAGGGCAATCGTTATCTTCTGCGTCTTCTCCGCTTTCGCCAACTCCGCGGGCGCAGGCAAAAAATCTTTGACTCTAGTCAGCTTGCCGATAGGCATATCAGAATCATTAATCTTCTTTTTCATAGTATCTCTTCCCCTTTCTCCAATAACCGGCGCCGATTATTCTAATCATTTCCTGCCGGTACGTGAATCTAACGGTTATTACTCTATTGCCGAACTTTCCTAAGCAAAAGAATCTCTCCTCTCACTCCGAGTGTTTGGAATCAACGTATATTTGCCTTCGTGGATCCAAAAAAACTCGTAAGGCAACATCAAAACCAATTCCATGTTTCTTGATATTGGCCTTTTCCTTTGACTCATCCCATATAAACTTACCTACGATTTTATCCATTTCTAGTATACCTTATTTATTAATATTGTCAATATAATATTACATATTTTTATACATACTTTTTAAGTCACAAATCACGGTTTCAAACTTCTATACTGCGGTATAATATTGGGCATAATAAATCCCTCCTCTTCGCCTTAATAGACGACGGTCAGAGGGAGTTTCTTTCACCTATATTTTCCCGCAACCAACTTATGGAAAAATTTACCCAAGAGGGACGGATGATGAATGTAGGGGCGACCTTCTGTGGCCGCCCGTCAACCTTCCATGAAACGTAGGGGCGCGGTTTCCGCGCCCAATTACTTTATCGTTTATCCCGTTAGAGAATAGGATTCTCTAACGGGATTTATATTTTCATTCGGGCGGGGTAACCTCGCCCCTACAATATACATCTCTGCGTAAAAGTCGAACAGGGTGTCCCTTTGGGGAACGTCCCCTTTCTTTTTATCGTACCGGACATCGTAGCGCTGCCGTCGCGCAGGGCCTTGAACCGGTCTGTAACAAATCCGTAGTTGAGTTTGCCCTTGAACGCGCTGCGGGATATGAGCTTGGCGTATTCGTAGAGGATTTCTTCTTTTATGGTCTTAACGTAGGGTGGAGGCATTTTATTGACTTGTTTAGGGAGTTAAGCATATTGTCACCGGAATTATTTCTATCTCAAATATTCTATCACTTTTCCATTTGAGGTAATAACACCGGTTTCATCTACTTCAAATTTTCTACTTCCAGTCACATTATAAGTTATTGGCATTGCCTCCATTTTAAAACTAAAGGTACTAGCCTCCGGTGTAGTAAAAGTATATCCCCGATCTACAAAAGTGGTTACCTGCTCGTATGATAGATTCTCTTTTCTGTATACTTGTTGTTTACTATAATAATTTTTTAAGGTTGCGATTGCCGAGGTTTCATTTGCATTAAGTCTTGCCCGCAATAAATTAGGTATAGTAATTGCAGCTAGTAAAGCTAATATTGGAATTGATATTATAGAGATTAACGCTATCTTTGCGCCTCTTGATATTGGCATAACACTATCCGAATAAGGAACTGGATGCGCTTGAATAATTAGACTCTTTTTCAATTCTCTAATTAAATAAGAGAGCACTAGAAATTCTAGCAGAATCCCAAATGAACCATCAAAACGAGCACCGATTGCACCAATTAAGAGAAAAAACCCAGGTAACCAATCTTTTAGTTTTTTTGATGTATCGCGGCTATTAACGAACCTTATGATTTCTCCTGGCCATTTGAATATCCAATATAAATTATAGATTGGTATAAAACTATAACCAACAGCTCGAGCAGGGTGAATTGGATAATGGGAATCTGTCATTTTCAAGATCGTCTTATGGAGACTATAAACACACATAAACCAATATACCAAGCTAACAAGCCACAATGTGACTGACCATCCTGTATATTGTTGTACTGTTTGTGGGCTCGCTATCAATTCGATTATTTCACCGATAAAAAACATTCCAGCAATAATATATCCTATCCATGTTTTTGGAAATTTGTATTGAGATATTAATTCTATATTTTCCTGTTTTGTAAGAAATTCACCGCAATGTTTGCATTTTATCGCTTCATCTTGAATTTTTTCCTGGCAAAAAGGACACCTTTTCATTGCTATTCTCCTATTCTTTACCCATTAATTTATTTAGAAGTCTCTCCAGCTGACTTGTCCATCTTTCATTAACTGGCCTCAGCTGATTAACGATTTTCTCCGCCTCGCCATAATTATCATTTAAGATATACAAAAATCCTAAATTAAACAAACAATCTTGGTGAATTGGATCAAATTTTAAAGCTGTTTTGTATTCCCTTATAGCTTCAACCTCTTCACCATTGTTTTCGAGCGCTAAGGCGTATTCGTAATGAGCTTCCGCGTCCATATATCGAATATTTACTAATTTTTCATAAACTGCTTTCTCTTCCTTAAACTGTTTTGACTGATAATATAATTCGCCCAACTCATAATACGGTTTGTCAAAGCGCTCATTCAATTCTATTGATTTTGCAAAACAATCTTTGGCTACTTCATAATTACCCGCGTCTTTTGAAATTATTCCCAAATAATAGCAATACTCTGGACTTCTCTCAAAATCGGTTGTTTCATCGATGTGCCCAGCTTCTTGTTTATTTAAAGCTTCTTTTATATTTTCAACTGAAACGGCAAACGTTAAGCCTTCCCCATTTCCAATGATAAACGTTGTAACCCCAATAACTTTGCCTTTCATATTTAAAAGAGGTCCCCCGCTATTCCCTGGAGATACTTCGGCATTTGTCTGTATGATCCTAACGGCTTTATCCTCTGATTCACGTATAGCTGAAACTACTCCTGGCGAAATTGTATTTTCTAAACCTCGAGGGCTTCCTATCGCCATAACTTCATCGCCAATTTCTAATTGATAACTGTCACCTAATTCTAAGAAAGGCAAGTTTTTTCCATCCAGCTTAAGAATAATTATATCTGCATTTTTGTCATAGCTGAGATAGTTAGTAACTATAAAAAAAGCTCCGTTCCGCAATTTAACATAAAAGTTCTCGCCATTTTCAATAACGTGTATATTGGTTACAAAATATCCATCTTCTGAAATAAAAAACCCACTTCCTTGAGAAATTGGCTTATTATCTTTATCTGTAACAAGAACAACTCCAACAGCATCTTGATGTTGTTTATATATTTCCTTGGCCGAGAATGTTTCCTCTGCATTTACGACCGCAACATTTAAAAATAATGCGCAATGCAAAAATATGCTGCAGATGACAAACTCGATAATATTTAAAACATAGGCTTTATTTAGCATATCCCTTATTCCCCTTTTCTAGATTCCCCATTTTTTGCAGGGAATGGCCTTTGAGCAATTAACGGAACGGGCAGGCCCGTTCCCTACAGGGGTTTTCATTAAACCACGCGCTTATAATTGCAATGGCTTGGTTCTGACGCAAAAACGCTCAGTTTGCCTTCTCAAGCCGCTCGGCGACCCAAACCTTTATGACGGACTGCCGAGGCACGCCCAAACGCCGCGCTTCTTTATCCAGCAAGGCTATCATCCACAAAGGAAAGTCCACATTCACCCTTTTATGCTCCTGCTCGGGCCTTTTAGCCTTTGAGACATCAAGGTATTTGGAAATATCCTTTCCTTCGTCAAACTTCTTATCAAACTCTCTGGCTTTCATAGATATCAACCTCCTCTTCAAATTCCATAATGTATAATAATTATGCCTTATTTATACCTTTTGTCAATGAAATTAATAATCGGCCTGCACGCCTGCCTGCTGTTAATTCCAACGGGCCGACACGGAGGTCGGCCCCTACGGTATCGTGTGTAGGGCCTCAGGCAGGCCTGACCCTATAATTTAAACTTGAAATTTAATGTCGAGCGCAGAGCCGGTTTATGACGCAGCTCCGACGATATGTCGGAGCGAGTAATAAAGTAAGGCCAAGCGAGACTTAAATTTCAAGCATTAACGGAACGGGCAGGCCCGTTCCCTACAGATTTCTATTACAGGTCTTGCGGTTTTAAAATAAATTCCTTGACTGTCTGCGTTGCTGCATCTATCTTAACAACTTTAACTTCTTTGGTTTTGCGGTTTTTGACTTCCACTTCGCCGACGGTGATCTTCTTTTCACCTATGATTATCTGTATCGGGAAGCCGATAAGGTCGGAGTCTTTAAACTTTACGCCGGCGCGTTCGGGGCGGTCGTCGAGGATGCATTCGATTCCGTCAGAGGTTAATTCGCTGTAGATCTTTTCAGCGGCCTCCATCGAAGCTGTGTGCGCGGTGTTAAGCGGGAGTATTGCGACTTCATATGGCGCTATTGACAAACACCATATTATTCCGTCTTTGTCATTGTTCTGCTCAATAAGGGCGGCGATGATGCGGTTCACGCCGATGCCGTAACAGCCCATAAGGCAGGGTTTCTGTTTTCCGCTCTCATCCAGAAAATTACATCCAAGTTTGGCCGAGTATTTGGCGCCGAGTTTAAATAACTGCCCTACCTCTATACCATGCCTGAAAAGGAGCTTTTTGCCGTCGCGCGTATCGCCTTCGACAGCATTCCGAATGTCGGCGACAATTACATTCTCGCCTGCCAACGGGAAATCCCTGCCCGGCGCTATATTTTTAGTGTGGTAATCGGTCTTATTGGCGCCTGTGACACCTATTGTCATAGCCGCCACCGCGTGGTCAATAATCATCTTTGAAACCTTGCCCGCAAGCCCCATCGGCCCGGCAAAGCCAACTTTTGCTCCTGTTAACCTTTCAATAATTTCCGCCCCCGCAAGCTCATTATGCTTTCCGCCGAGGACTTGGGTCAGTTTTTCGGGGTTTAAGTCATGGTCGCCGCGGACAAGGGCGGCAACAGTATCTTCGCCAACCGAGAATATAAGCGTTTTTATCATATCCCGCGGCCGCGCCTTCAGGAACGCGCACACCGCTTCAATGGAGCCCACATTTGGCGTATGAATATCTTCCAGCTTGGGCGGATTAGCCACAGGGGCTTGTTTCGGCGGAGCGTCTACGGCGGCTTTTTCGATATTGGCGGCGTAACTGCCGTCTTCAGTATGGACAATAATATCCTCGCCTGACTCGCAAGGAGCAGTGAACTGATGCGACCCGGAGCCGCCCATCTCGCCCGACTCGGCCTCGACGATGACGAAATCAAGGCCGCAACGCTTGAATATCCGCTTATATGCCTCATACATATTCCAATATTCTTTATCGAGAGATTCGGCGTCGGCGTGAAAACTATATGAGTCCTTCATAAGAAATTCACGGCTTCGAAGAACGCCGAACCGCGGGCGAAACTCGTCGCGGAACTTAAAACTGATCTGATACAAATTTACCGGAAGCTGCTTATACGATTTGATCTCGCCGGCGGCCACACTTGTTATGACCTCCTCGGCCGTCGGGGCGATGACGTTCCAATGGTCATGCCTATCCTTGAATTTTGCCATTGTCTCGCCATAATCTATGTCGCGTCCGGTCTGCTTCCAGAGCTCAATAGGCTGGATTGCCGGCAACATTACTTCCAGTGCGCCCGCCTTATTCATCTCCTCGCGAATGATATTTTCGACTTTGTTAATGATACGCATACCGAGCGGCAGGTAAGAATACGCCCCTGCCGTGAGCCTGCGGATAAGCCCCGCGCGGATCATCAATTTATGGCTTATTATTTCGGCTTCTGCCGGATCCTCTTTAAGTGTCGGAATTAACGCTTTAGACCATTTCATATTGTTATCCTCGATTGTAAATTTACTTGTTGTATAAGCACCAAAGATTTAAGCCATTCACTTGTCCAAAATCATTCCTATCAAAACAAGCAATATCTCTTTGGGCGCCAAAAAGCATTGTAGCTATGTGAACGGAATCGGCCCGTTCAAGTTTATATTGACACTGTAATTCTAAAGCTTTGCCGACAATGCCGGATTCTGTCGGAAAAATAACCCGGAAATTACTCTTAAATTTACTTAAAATATCGTTGAGAGCAGCCATATTTCTTTGAATGTCCGCTATGTGGGGCTTAATAATTTTCTGATCTTTTCTTATTAAAGCGGCTTGCGCCTTTGCGCGGGAATATTGTGATTTTTTTAGTTCGTTTATTGTTGCCACGTGAAGAAATTCGTCAAAAAGAATTGACGAAAAAGCTACGTAAGTTTTTTCCTTGATCAATCTGTCAATAAAATTTATCGCCGCTTTTCTTTTGTCGCTTTCTGAGTGTTGAAAAATTGCGGAAGCCGGAAGAGATGTGTCCCAAAATAAAACATTGTTTTCAGGCAGACTATCTTTAACGAGATGTTTTAGAAAAGTACTATTGCCTGACTTCATTGATTAGGCTGCTAATACTTGTCCCTTTTGCAATAGTCGCCCCGGAAGAGCATATCTTTGCAACGGACTTATTTGAACTGCTGGAAGGCGTGTAAGCAACAGCGGAACCATTGTAAACTTTAAAAATGGCATCTATGGCTCTTTGTCTCTTTTCTCGTTTTTCTTTCATTTTATCTTATCCTCGACTCTAACTATCGCATAAAAGATGGGCTTTGTCAATAGGCGATCGAATCACGTACCATAACAAGTTCCATTTTTCGCATCATCGTTCGCTCTCGTTTTTAACCTTATATTTTCACAAGAACATTCGATTTCATCGTAGGGGCGCGGTCTCCGCGCCCTATGTCACATATATACGGGCGGGGAAACCCCGCCCGTACGGCATACAATAAATATACGTTCATTCAACATTACATATTGGCTGCCCCTTGTGGCCGCCCACAAATGCTGTCATTCCCGGAACCTGTTCTCCGTAGCCCTGCCTGCACTGAAGCTTCGGCAAGCAGGCTTGGCGCAGGAGAATCTTTTATCGGGAATTTAACAAAACAAGAGATGAGAAATTAAGCACGCATACGACAAGTTGTTCGGTTACCCGTAGGACAGTTGCCTCGTATACCCACCGGACAATCATCCGAAGCGCAATTGGCAAGTTTCGTGCAAAATGATCGTTTGACTAATGATTGCGCATCGGTTTGACCGCCGAATGCCAATAAATAGTTATCGACCATGACAGGTCTGATGTCGCGGTATATGCAATACTCCTGAACTTTTTTTACAACCAATCGCTCTCTTTTTTTATCATTGGGAGATACAATTCCCGTATTCATCGCAACCCGCATTACAACGACATCCGGCTTAAGACAATCGATACTCATGCAAGTTTCGAGAAAGTGCAATAAAGTAATTTCATTCCTGATTATCGGAACGGAACGACGTTTCAAGTCATTTTGAAGCGCGTCAAAAGCACTCCAAAACCGTTCAATACTATCTAAATCTTCTACCCTCTTTGGAAAGTTCCATTTCCAAATATAATCGTTAAAACTGCAAAATTCATGACTAATAATAGCGATTGCTTTCCCTGCCTGCAATATCTCACCAACCTTACGCCTTAACCATATAACCTTGATATCATTCCAATGTCGCGTCAATATTTCTTCTTCTTCAAGTTCTGATATTTTATTAATATCGAATCCTGCAAAAGCGCGTTCCAAGGCGCCGCTCTTAATCATCGCTGACACCAAGCTGGCTTGAACCGCACTATATGAGCGCAATTTAGCAATTTCTCGAAACCACTCGCTGTCAGTGTAAGAATGCGCATCATCTGTTTTCATGTTTAGCAATTTAGGTAACGCAACGGAATTGACGACTTCTCTGATAATGTCTAACACGGCAATGTCGTGATCATTTGTATATTTCAAGTGGTTTCATCCTTTCATATTTACATACGTTATATTACTCACCCCGCCCTAAATCCTATTATCCTCTTTTGTTTTTCAGCAGGCGGATCTAATAGCTGTTTAATTGCCTGAAATACTACGGCAAACTGCTTGTCGTATTTCTTTTCCATCGCTTCTATTTTTCGCCTGAGGTCGGCATTGGTTAAAAGCATTCGCTTCAATTGGATAAATGCGCGCATAATTTGGATGTTTACCCGTATAGCTAACTTACTAGAGCCGGTTTCATAAGTTCCCTTGCTTCAAGTTGCGAGACGTCATTCCCCGATTTATTCGGGGAATCCAGTCATGCTATAAGATTTGATTCCGTGTCTGGATTACCCGCACAAGGCGGGTAATGACTTATGAAACCGCTTCTATGCAGGACGCCCGAAAGCATAGCCACCCCCTGTTCGGTAAAAGCATATGGCAACTTTCGAGTGCCGCCCCAACTTGATGTGCCAAATTGGCATATCAAGTTTTGAAGCTCTTCTTTTGTCAATTGAAACATAAAATCTTCCGGAAACCTGTCGATATTGCGCCTTACCTGACGGGTTAGCTGGCTCGTATTGACTTCATAAAGATTGGCAAGATCCTTATCCAATAACACTCTTTTACCCCGTATCAACAAAATTCTTGTTGCAATAATCTCTGTCGAAACAGCATTAGACATTTTATCTCCTCCTTCTACTATAAAAGACGTAAAAAGGAGGAATTTTCTTTCAAATTTTTTATAAAATACCGACCATTGGGCAGCCACAGGAAGCCGCCCCCTATAAAATTTTCTTTACCTCTTTTATTATAGCACTTACAAACTCGCTCTCTTTAATCTTCCTGACGGGTTTGCCTTTGATGAACAAAAAGCCGCTTCCTTTTCCGGCGGCGATGCCGAGGTCGGCCTCTTTTGCCTCGCCCGGGCCGTTTACGACACATCCCATAACGGCAACGCGCAGGCCCGAGAGCCTGCCTTTTTCGTCTTTTATCTTGCCGAGCGCCTGCTCGACTTTATTGGCTATGCCTATTATATCCACCTCTGTCCTGCCGCACGTCGGGCACGAGAGAACTTCAGGCCCAAACTTGCGAAGCCCTAAGCCCTGAATTATACTTTTTCCGACGATCACTTCCTGAACAGGGTCGCCTGTCAGTGATACCCTTATAGTGTCGCCTATCCCCTCGGCAAGAAGTATCCCTATTCCAAGCGCGGATTTTACCGTGCCTGATAGTTCAGGGCCCGCGGCCGTAACGCCCAGATGAAACGGATAGCCGCATTTCTCCGCCATAACGCGGTAGGCGTCTATCGTCTGAGGAACATCCGAGCATTTAAGCGAGACCATCATATCGTAAAATCCCATACCCTCAATTATCTTTATATAATCAAACGCGGCCTTAGCCATAAGCAAGGGAAATCTCTCTTTCGAGGCGCCGCCTTTAGGTATTCTCACAGAGCCTGAATTTACGCCCACGCGAATGGGAATACGCCTTTCCTTCGCGGCCTTTACCACCGCTTCGATTTCTTCCTTCTTGTAGACATTTCCCGGGTTGAGCCTAATCCCGTCAACCCCTGCCTCTATCGCCTTTAGCGCCAGCCGGTAATCGAAATGGATATCCGCCTCAAGCGGGATATTTATTTTTTTTATTATCTTCGCCAGCGCTTCACAGCAAGAAGCATTTTTTACCGCCGTGCGGATTATCTCGCATCCGGCCTTCTCAAGGCCCTTTATCTGCGCCACCGTCGCCTTAACATCCAAAGTGTCGGTCTTGGTCATAGACTGGATGGAGACAGGGTTTTTCCCGCCAATCTTTACCCCGCCTAAATTTATAGTTCTTGTCCGGCGCCTTTTTATTTTCATTTATTTCTTGACCAATTTGAATATATCGTTATAAGTAACAAACAGCATAAGCCCGATTAAAATAATCCATCCGGTTTGCATAGCCGCCTCTTGCGCCTTTCTGCTTACCGGTTTGCCCATTATCTTCTCTATAAGCAGGAATAAGATTATTCCTCCATCAAGAGGTGGAAAAGGCAAAAGATTAAAAATTGCCAGAAGCGCGCTTATATAAGCTGTAAGATATAGCAATGGCATAATCCCCATCTTTGCCGCCGAGGCCATAACATTGAAAATCCCGACTGGCCCGCTGACAGATTCTTTAAACGGCAGCCGCCCGGTTATAAGGCCCCATAACCCCTGATATGTAAGCGCCGTAATGCTGGTTATCTTTTCGGCGCCCATCTTAAACGATTTAAATAATCCGTATCTGGCGTATGCGACCTTATCGGAAGGGGTTATGCCGACAAGCGCTATCTTTACTTCCTTTCCCAAAATATCTTTTGTCTCTTTAATAAGCGGCTTAACCTCGATCTTCATTCTGGAGCCGGATCTATCCACGGTTAGTATAATCGGCCCCTTGATTTTGCCGCGTATCTTTCCGGTAACATCCTCCCAATTATCAACCGCCTCATTATCAATCGCGATAATCGTGTCTTGGGCCTTAACGCCCGCTTCTTTTGCGGGATAGTTATCCATCAGCCCTCCCACCGTAGCAGTAAGGGTCGGATAACCAAAGAAAAAAACAAAAGAGAAGAGCGTGAAACCCAGTATGTAGTTTAGGGCAGAACCGGCGAATATAATCTTAAACCTGTTGCCGACCGACTGAGAGGAAAATTCCCATTTCTCCCCTGTCTTCGGCTCAGAGGGATCCTCTCCGGCAATCTTGACATATCCGCCAAGCGGCACAGCTGAAAGCCTGTATTCCACATTGTTTCTTGTTATCGAAAATAATTTCGGGCCCATACCTATGGAGAATATATCCACCTTTGCTCCGACTTTAAGAGCCGTAAGAAAATGTCCCAACTCATGAATCAGAATCATAAAAGAAAACGCGAGAAAAACCGCTATCCATTCAATCATTGTATTAAACTCATAGCCTCCTCTCTTGCCCAGGTATCTATCTTAAGTATCTCATCGAGCGAGGGGTCCCGCATGCCCTTATGGATAGAAAGCACCTTTTCTGTAATCTCCATAATCCGCGTGAATTTTATTCTGCCGTTCAAAAAACCAAAAACAGCCTCCTCGTTAACAGCATTCAATACCACCGGATGTGAGCCGCCCTGCCGCGCGGCATAATACGACATCTCTAAACAGGGAAATTTTTTAAGATCCGGCGAATTAAAAGTAAGTTTATTGAGCTTAACAAAATCTACCGCCGGCAGCCCTGATTCGATCCTTCGCGGATACGAAAAAGCGTAAATAATCGGAAACCGCATATCCGCGCAAGAGAGCTGCGCCATCACGGAACCATCAACAAACTCAACCATCGAATGGATAATAGCCTCGGGATGAATGAGCACCTCTATCTTCTCGATGCCGACATTAAAAAGCCATCCGGCCTCGATTACCTCCAGACCTTTATTCATCAAAGTCGCGGAATCAACGGAAATTTTCTTGCCCATCTTCCATCTGGGATGTTTAATTACTTCCGCCGGGGACAAGGACTGAAATTTCCTTAAATCAACCAGCCTGAGCGGCCCGCCGGAACCGGTCAGGTATATCTTTCTTAATTCCCGCCTGTCGGAGGCGTTCAGGCATTGAAATATGGCGCTATGCTCCGAATCCACCGGTATTATCTTAGCGCCTTTTTCCTTTGCGCGTTGAGTAATTATTCTTCCCGCCATAACCAAAGGTTCTTTATTTGCCAGCGCTATCGTCTTACCCGTCTCAATCGCCGATAGTGTGGGCATCAGGCCTGCCGAGCCGGCTATAGCGATAAGGATTATATCCGCGCCCGCGCATCTGGCCGCTTCCTCAATGCCCGAAGGCCCGCATAATATCTTTATCCGCGTTCCCGAGAGAGCCTTTTTAAGCTCGCTTAATTTAAGCTCGTCGTAAATCGCGACAAGTTTTGGATGAAACTTTCTTGCCTGTTCGGCCAGCAATTTAACGTTTGAGCGCGAAGCAAGCGCGACAGCAGAAAATTTATCCGGATGCGTCGAGATAACATCCAAAGCATTGACGCCTATTGAGCCGGTAGAACCTAAAACGGTGATTTTTTTCATATCAAAAACTTCTTCACATAAAAAAACAATGTCGGCGCAGAGAATAAAATACTGTCAACTAAATCCAATATGCCGCCAAGACCGGGTATTAAATTCGATGAATCCTTAACCTGACAGTCGCGTTTTATCAGGGATTCCGACAAATCGCCTATCTGCGCCAGAATTCCTAATACGCAGCCTAAAATAATCAGATGGAATACCGGAATGCCCGGTAAATAATACTTGCTTAAAAAAGCAAAAAAAACGCTGAATGCGAGTCCGCCTATGGCTCCCTCAACCGATTTCTTGGGACTTATCCTTGGAATAAGGTGGTGTTTTCCAAAATAACTGCCTATAAAATACGCCCCGATATCGCCCGACTTCGTGACTAAAAGCAAGAAAGCGACCAATAAGCTTCCCGATGGCAAACTGGCCTCCGAGATCATCTTCAATTTCATAAGAAAACTGAAAGTCCAGCTTACATATAGAATCCCGAATATCGTCGTGGAGACCCCCACTATGGCTTGATTGCTTTCTCTGCGGGTAAACTGCAATATGAATATCGCGAGCACAACCGCTATTATGAAAAATAATTCCCATCCCTTGGTAGGCTCAAAAGAGAAGAAGACCGAGATCGGAACGATTATGCCTATTAATACCCCGCTTATCTTAAATATCAGTATCCCTTTCTTCTCGACAAGCGTATAAAACTCATATAACGCCAAAGCTACTACTGTCGTCAGAACAAGACAAAAAAACCAATTTGGGAAGATAAGCACGGTAAAGATGATGAATGTTACAATTAGAGAGGAACTTATAACCCTTAAAAATAAGTTATTGCTTTCCATCAAGCCCCAAATCTTCTTTCCCGTTTTTGGTACTCGGTAACAGCCTTCTCGAGATCTTCTTTTCCAAAATCCGGCCAAAGTTTAGGCGTAATATAAATTTCGGAATAGGATATCTGCCACAGCAAAAAATTTGATACTCGCATCTCGCCCGAAGTGCGAATTAACAAATCCGGATCCGGCTGCCCCTTGGTATATAAAAAATCGCTGAATAATTTCTCATCGAGATCATCCGCGGAATATCTGCCGGATTTCACTAAAGAAGCGAATTTCTTAGCCGCATCCAATATCTCGGTTCTCGCGCTGTAATTCAAGGCGACATTCAAAGTCATCGATTCGCAACTTCTCGTTTCTTCCATCGCCTTCTTCAATTTAGGCCTTACGTAATCGGGGAGGCCGCTTAACCTGCCTATAATATTTAACTTTATGCCATTGCTTATAAATGAGCTTAATTCTTTATCTATGTAATCGTTTAAAAAACGCATCAAAGCCTCTACTTCTTGGCGGGGCCTCTTCCAGTTTTCCGCGGAAAAGGCGTAAAGCGTCAGGTATTTTATACCCAGCCTATGGCAAATCTTTATAATTTCTTTCGCGGATTTGATTCCGGCTCTATGGCCCATAATGCGCGGCAGGCCGCGAAGTTTCGCCCACCTGCCATTGCCATCCATTATTATCGCTATATGTAAAGGAAGGTCGTCTTTGACGAGCATATCAGGTATGAACTCTGTAGTCGGCTTCGGGAAAAATGTTGTCTCTCCACTCAATTTCCTTGAGCCATCCCTCATCTACGCGATTCGACTTGATATCTTCGTAGAGCTTGGTAAACCTTAAGATGTGGTCTTTGGTTCTCTTTACGGCATATTGCACAACTGTGCCTGTCTTCATTATAAAAGCCCAATCGCTCGACTGCGCAAGCAATAGTTCGCGAAGCGCCTGATTAAGAGCGCGGCGCAATAATCCATTAGCATCAGGGTGGCTGTTCGCCAGTTCCGTCATACGCTCCGAAGCCTTATGTAAATGCCTGTATATCCAATCGTTTGAACCGTCAAGCCAATGCTCGCTATAGCCCTTATACCCCCAGCTCGACATAGAAGGCGTTATTACCTGATTGCGAGGATTGCGCTCAAGATATTCCGAAGGAGTTATTAATTTTACCGTCTTTTGATCATAGTGCATCTTTCTGAAAAGAATATCCAAAAACATTGGCCCTTCGTACCACCAGTGGCCGAATAACTCGGCGTCATAAGGCGCGACGATAATGGGTTTTTTCTTTATCGCATCGAATAAATACTCCGCCTGCCTTTCCCTGTTGAACATAAAATTTCCGGCATGTTCGGCGGCCCTATCCCTCGCCCAATCTAGATTATACGGCTCTTTATGGTTAGTCTTACCTGTTATCCTGTAATATTTTATGCCCGTATTTACGCGAATCCCGTCTTTGTGAATATAGGGCTTTATATACTCATAATCGAGATCGAATCCGACATCGCGATAGAATTCTCTGTAATTAAAATCTCCGGGATAACCTTCTATCGCGCTCCAAACCTGCTTTGAGGATTCCCAATCCCTTCCGAAAGCCGCGACACCCGACTTGCAATACACGGGGGCATACACCCCATACTTAGGACGGGGACTGCCATGTAATATACCGTGAATATCAACAAAAAAATACCTGATGCCGGCTTCTTTTAAATACTGGTCTATCCCAGGATAATATCCGCACTCCGCCAACCAAGCGCCTCGCGGACGCCTGCCAAAATGGCCCTCATAATTATTGGCGCCAACTTGTATTTGAGCGCGAACCGATTTCGGAGACACCTCCATAAGCGGTAAAAAGCCATGAGTCGCCCCGCAGGTTATTATTTCAAGTTTGCCCATATCCTGAAATTCCTTGAAAGCATTCAGAATGTTTTTTCTGTACCTGTCAATAAAGAGGTCCCGTGTCTCCTTAAATTTCGACTGGTACATAATGGCTAATTTATTGAACGCGGGTTCCCACCTGGTTCGCTCAACCTCTTTGCTCGATAACTCAATTAGGGATTCTAGATGCTTTATGTACCTGTCCTGAAGAAGCGGGTCCGAGAGCATAGAACAAAGCGTAGGCGTTAATGACATAGTAACACGAAAATCCACACCATCCCGAATCAAGCCGTTGTAGACGTTGATTAAGGGCATATAAGTTTCTGTTATCGCCTCATAAAGCCAATCTTCTTCGAGAAAATCTTCATATTCGGGATGCCGCACATAAGGAAGATGGCTATGAAGGACTATCGCTAAATAACCTTTTTCCATTCTTATCGATCCTTATCATATTAAGTTAAGGCGGAAATTCAAAAGAATAAGCAAACCTCCGCAAAACTTCTGCCAGCTATTTAACCATTTAGTGAAGTTTACCCCGTTAGAGAACTACGTTCTCTAACGGGGTAAACCGTCTATTTTGTGTGTTTTCTGACTATCGGCGTTATAACGCGCTCTTCCTCTTTATCAGCCGATACTCCTTTAACGGGGATAACCTGTTCTCCATCCGGAAGCGCGAAACGCAAACTGAAGGTGCCGTCGCGATTCAACTTTATGGGCCTGTCCTGCACGGTTACCGTAGCATCAGGCTCAGTAGCGCCATATACTATCAGCTCGGTATTGACTACAAGCCAGAAACCCCGTTGCTTGGCGGGCCGCGCGAAAGAACTGACTCCTCCGGATGCTAATTCCCTCTGTAACCTTTCCTTCATTTTTTTCCTAAGCTGGCCCATTTGCGGAGAAGAGAGCCCAAATCCTCCGAAAAATCCATAGAGCTTCATAAACTCTTCCTCTAAGGACATCCACTCTTCATCAATCACATCCGAAGGCTTATCACGTGGCGTCGCCACGATATTCGAGCGGGCAATGAGTAAAAATTTTCCGCTTGGGGTCATTACTCCAAAATCCGCGCACCAAGCCTTGTCGGACTCTCCAACATGGATATACCAATTACTGGCCTCGGGCGTAATGTCTATATCAAAAAATTTATTCGCGTTGGCGCCGTCGAAATTAATGCCGGTTACATCGTAAACCCGTAATATTTTCTTTAAACTCTTCCATTCCGCCGCCGCTTCCTGCTCAACTTCTCTCTTCCTTGCCTCCGCGACATCCCAATAAGAATGCAGCCAGTAAGGATCTCTTACCATAAGAACCACCTTATTATCGCCATACCGCGACGGTAAATCTTCTCTCTCCCATTCTCTTGTCGGCATATAAGGGGTCGGGCGCGGATAATATTTAGCTTCTTCGATCTTACATTTCTGCGCTTCAACCGTCATATCCCCGGTTGCCGCTATTTCCGGAGAAGCATCCCTGCGAAGATTTCTCTTGCTATGCTTTATGCCGCCTATGATCCGTTTCGCAATGAACTTCGCTTTTTCCGCAAACTTTACATTTTTTTTAACATTCGCGCTTTTAGATTTAACCGCGTTGGGCTTCAAATCAAATCTTTCCGTTTTCTTAGGCATCTTTCTCATACTTACCTCCCCTTTAACAAACAAACATCCAAGCGCGGCGGATACTCCTGAAGATATCTTTTCGCGAAAATTGTTACCCCGAGAGAAAATCCGCCTTCAGCTCCCGTTAGACATTAAGAATCTAACAGGGCAGGATTTACCCGCGCACCGGTCATGAACCACTCTCGGTTCGACGGTGCGGGATTCCGCTCCACGAACCCCGTAGAAAAAGAAGTCACAACTATAAAAACATTGAGCTTCACTTTATAAAATCAGAGTCTTTTTCATGCTCCTTCAAAAACTCAGTTTCTTGCTTAGTCATCTTCGGCAAAATTATTATCTCAACCCGCCTATTCTTCTGTCTTCCCTCTTTTGTCTCATTAGTATCTACAGGATGGTATTCGCCGTATCCAGTCGCCTGCAGTCTCTGAGGAGCAGTCCCTTTTTCTTCAAGGTAATGAAGTACGGAAGTAGCCCTGGCCGTCGAAAGTTCCCAATTAGATTTCCAGCCTGATTTCTTTATCGGTTCATTGTCGGTATGCCCTTCGATAGCAATATTTCTATCCGCAACTTGGCTATTTATAACATTAACGACCTTATCCAATACTTCGTCAGCCTCAGTCCTAATCTTCGCTTTTCCAGAATCAAACAAAACCTCCGCTATGAAAGTTACAACCAAACCGCGTTCATCCATCCCGACCGAAACGCCCTCCTCCCCTTTTAATTTCGCCTCAAGCTCAGCTCTAGCATTCTCAAGCTCTCTACTTTCTTGTTCTTTTAGCAGTTTTAAACGCTCAACCTCAGCCCTTAAATCCTCTATCTTCCTGATGTCATTTGGACTGCGCTTGTAAAAACCGATCGCGCAACCTGACAAAATAAACGTTAACGCCAAAATCGCCGCGAATATCCTTATCCCTGAAATCTTTGTCATTTAAACTATCCTCCCTTCTTTTTATTTGTCTATTAGTTAAAGTATGTCTATTTTTCCTTAACAAGATACGCGCTTAATTTAGACCAGGTCTTAGAGCCGACTCTTCCGTCAACTTTTAGGTCATTGGCGGACTGAAATTCCTTTATAGCTTTTTTCGTCTTTGACCCAATCTTGCCATCCACGGTACCCGGGTCATAACCGGCATTCTTAAGC
Source organism: Candidatus Omnitrophota bacterium (assembly GCA_043798215.1). Classification (GTDB taxonomy): domain Bacteria; phylum Omnitrophota; class Gorgyraeia; order Pluralincolimonadales; family Pluralincolimonadaceae; genus JAZDOX01. Next base: position 18,002 of record JAZDOX010000088.1, read on the forward strand.
GCGGATTGGATTTGCCTATTTTTAGTCGCTTCGTCAGGCGCCAGTTGCGTGGCAATCTCTTCCGCGCCGCTCTCTTTTAACTCCTCGCTAATCGGAGATGGCGGAACCAATTCCTCCGGTTTTATCAGCTCAATCTCAGGCTGATTCAATTCCAGCGAAGGCGGCTGGGTAACTGGTTTTATTTTCCTGCCCATAGCAAAAACCGAACCATATAAAGACGCCACTAATATCATCGAAACAATCAATACGCACATCAATCTCTTAGACATATCCTCTCCTTTAATGAGTCCGCCTTAGGCGGACGAATTAAACCCCGCACCCAGCAATTCATCTTAATGATTGCCTGATTCTTGTTTTAAGCGCGCTGATTGCTTAGTCGGAATTATTCATCCTTATTATTTCCCTTTTTCTTGCGTCTGATTCCACTTTATATGTAATACATTTTCTCTTGCTGGGTGCGGGGTCAAATTCAGCCACGGCCTTCGGCCCATAATTTACGTTCCGCCAAAAGCGAGACCTCGCTACAAAGCAGCGAGCGCTTACGCTCCCCGCCTGCCATCTGGCGGGCAGGCGTAAATTATGGCTTCATTTTAATTACCTGCTCGTGATTTTACCGGCGAAGGCATCTTTGGTTCGCGCGTATTTTTCACTTTCTGCCATAGGAGCTATCCGCGTCAGATCCCAATTTACCTTGCCGCCAAAAGTTACAAACGATATCCCTGTTAAATTAGCGCCAATGAGCCCCAAATCATCACAACAGACTTCCAGTTTTTCCCACCTGCCGGCATTTGGCAAAGTGCCCTCGTAAAGCATCGGCTCATCATTATTGAATATAAAAACTTCCTCCTCGCCTTCACGATAAACTCCTATCTCGCCTTCATTGCCATCGCTCTCAAACCTAAACTTAAGCATTATTCCTTTAGGCATATTATTTGGATCCAGATACACATGCTGCTCTATAACGGAATCCGGTAAAATCCGGATAGGGTTTATTACGCACGAATGCTGCGTAATCCCTTTCGCGGCAGGCTCGGTATGAGATTTCTCTCCACTGCATTTTAAAGCGCTGTCCCATACCCAAACGCCTTCAATCGACGAACCTGAAATCAAAGCGTCATCCACCAACGTAATCGACCTATTATCTTTTGGGATATTAAGCTGAGTTTCCGGTATTTTCTTTTCCGGCGCTTGCAATGGTTGCGGTTTTAAAATCTCGAGGGATTTCACCTCGGAAGGTTCTTGCAGTTTTGTTTCAGGCTCGGCGGCCGGCAATGCCTCAGGAATTGCTTCAGGTTTCTCTTCGGACATCGGCTCCGATTTTATATCTGGGTTCTTGATTGCTTCGTCTTCAGATTTCGGGACAGAAGAAGCCGCGGTTTCCTTTATCTCCGATTCGTCCGCCGCGCGCGCTCCCGCTTCGGACCCCACGCAAACCGTTTCTCCCGAAACGCAAGACTCAGTTGCCTCTTCCGACCTAATCTCGCCTGCATAAAAAAATAGGGATAAAATAAATACCATTGAAAAGAAAAAATTTTTCACTTCTAAGGCCTCTTTAGGTTAAATATATCAAAAAAAAGAAAGTATGTCAAACTAAAAGCGAAATGGAGTTTCTCCATTTTTCCCAGCGTGTCATTGCGAGAAGTCTCGCCGTAGGCGGACGACGAAGCAATCTAAAATATGAGATTGTTTCGCTCGTTTCACTCGCTCGCAATCAGACTGTGTCGTAATCTCTTTCTTTCGCTAAATGCATCAACATATTGTAGTTGCTCGATTTATCGAGCACAATATATCTGCCCAATGAATTGGGCAACTACATTATGACACAGTCTGAATGACGGTATTTTTGTAATTACAACACAGTCTGAGAGATTCGGTTCTACAATAAAGCCGTTTATCGCACTTACTGAGCTACGTATAAGTAACTTAGTCTATTAAAAAATACGGATTAGGCTATAAGTTAACGCCGATATAGCCGCCGAACAAGGAATCGTCAATATCCACGCCCATATGATCCGTCCGGCAACTCCCCATCGAACCGCGCTTAGGCGCTTAAGCGACCCGACGCCCATAATGGCGCCCGTGATGGTATGCGTCGTGCTAACGGGAATGCCGAATCCCGAAGAGATAAACAATGTGGCAGCTGCGCCGAATTCTGCGCAAAATCCATCAACAGGCTTAAGTTTAGCAATCTTCTGCCCCATAGTCTTAACGATGCGCCATCCGCCAAACATAGTTCCGAGCGCGATAGCGGCATGACACATAAGGACGATCCAAAAAGGAATATGAAATTTATTCCCTAATAACCCTGCGCTGAATAAAAGACCCGCGATAACACCCATAGTTTTTTGCGCGTCGTTTCCGCCATGGCCCAAACTATAGAGCGCGGCAGAAAATAACTGCCCTTTTCTGAAGATACGATCCACTTTCAACAGCGCGCTTTTTCGAAATACCCAATAAACAATAACGCCAAATCCTACGCCTAATATAAAACCTAAAATGGGAGAGACAAATATAAAGATGACCGTCTTTAAGATGCCCTTCCACACAAGCGACTTTACTCCGGCCTTAACCATCGCCGCGCCGATCATTCCGCCGATAAGAGCGTGAGAAGAGCTTGTAGGTAAACCGAAATACCATGTTATGATATTCCAGCCGCAAGCGCCAACGAGCGTTCCAAATATAACCGCTTTGTCCACAATAGCGATATCGATAATTCCTTTACCTATCGTATTGGCCACGTGCAGCCCAAAAAAAAGAAACGCGATAAAATTAAAAAACGCCGCCCACATAACCGCGTAACGCGGAGAGAGCACCCGTGTTGAAACAACCGTCGCGATAGAATTAGCGGAATCATGAAAGCCGTTCAGGAAATCAAAAATCAGCGCGAAAACGATAAGCAGAACAATGGGGAAAAGATTCTCAGGCATGCTTTAATACTATCCCCTCTATTATTACAGCGACATCCTCGCATTTATCGGTGGCGGTCTCCAGAAAATCATAAATATCTCTCCACTTTATAACTTCCAGAGGATCCGTCCGGTTATCAAATAATCTGGCTACCGCTTCTCTTAAAATCCTGTCGCCCGTATTCTCAAGACGGTTTATCTCTATGCAATGTTCCATTATGGACGCATGCTTCAAATTCTTAAGCTTCGGCATTACCTTATTTATCTCTTCGGCCTGATTTAAGATAACATCGGCTATCTGTTTCATCTCAGGCGTAGACGTTTTGATCTTATATAAAATCATCCGCTCTGTAGCCGCCTCCATAAAATCCATAACGTCGTCGAGAACCGCCGTAAGCTCATGTATATCCTCTCGATCAATAGGCGTTATAAAGGTCTTGTTTAACTTCTCCATAATCTCATGGGTAATCTGATCCGTGTCGTGTTCAAGCCTCTCCATCTTCGCGGCATTCTCGGTTAGGGTACTGAAATTCTCCGAGATTTCCTTTAAGACCTTCGCGCCCCGAAGAATATTTTGGGCGCTTTTTTCGAACATATCGAAAAATTTTACCTCTTGCGGAATCAACTTAAACATTATTCACCTCCAATCCACTTGTCTGGTTAGCGGGTTAACGAGTGCGCAAGTTAGCGGGTAAAAAGTAACTCATTAACCCGCATACCAGCTAACCCGTTTACCCGTTAACCTAAACTTACCTTGTCTCATCGGCCAACTTCATTTCCTTGGTTTCGCGCCTTGACCTGAAAACTACCCATAGTATAACAAAAATTCCAAGTAGGCCCAGAGATGCGATAACGGGATTCATTTTCTCATACTTAAGCATTAGACCCGTCATTAAAAGGGCCACCATATTCATAACTTTTATCAGTGGATTTAACGCCGGCCCGGCGGTATCCTTAAGAGGATCTCCGACGGTATCTCCGGTAACCGAGGCCTTGTGCGCCTCAGAACCTTTTCCTCCATATAAACCATCTTCTATGGATTTTTTAGCGTTATCCCACGCTCCGCCGGCATTAGCCATAAATACCGCCAGAAGCTGGCCTGAGATAATCATACCTGCCAAAAATCCGCCAAGCGCTTCTTTATGAAGTAAAAAACCAACGAGTATGGGAGTTAAGATAGCAAGAAGTCCCGGCCCTATAAGTTCGTTCTGCGCGGCAACGGTGCATATCGAGACCACGCGCGCGTAATCGGGTGTTTTTTTACCTTCCCAAATATCCTTATCTTTAAACTGATCCCTTACTTCTTTTACAATCAAAAATGCCGCCCTTCCGACAGCTCTGATCGTCATAGAACTAAACAAGAATGGAATCGATCCGCCGATTAAAAAACCTATAAATACTTTTGGATTGGCTATGGAAAGGCCGGCAGCTATCTCTTCATAGCTCTTTCCCAGAAAATGAGCGATATCGGTTATGTAAGCGTTAAAGAGGGACACTGCCGCCACTACCGCTGAGCCTATCGCGACGCCTTTCGTTATGGCCTTCGTGGTATTGCCTACAGCGTCCAAGTCTGCCAATGTCTGCCTTGTGCTTTTATCGAGATGCGCCATTTCACCAATACCGTTGGCGTTATCACACACCGGCCCAAAGACATCCATCGAGATATTATTTCCGGTGAGGGTAAGCATTCCTATGCCGCACATAGCCACGCCATACGCCACAAATGTGGGATTTGTATCGCGGTATATCAAGACTGAAGCAAAGATCGAGGCCGCGATAACCAGAATCGCCCAAACCGTAGACTCATATCCGACCGCTAGGCCGGTTATGATTGTGGTAGCGTGACCTGTCTGAGTTGATCTGGCGATTGATTTGACCGGATAACCTTCCGGCGCGGTAAAATACTCTGTAACGCGATTTATGGATATCGCGAGCAATATACCCACGAAAGTCGTCCAGACCGGACGCATATCCAATCCGGGAATG
>JAZDOX010000099.1:0-12454 GCA_043798215.1 Candidatus Omnitrophota bacterium
TTTGCTTTTACCGGTCTTATGAAATGCGGCGAATGTAACGCCAGCATCACCGCGGAAATACAGAAAGGCCATATCTATTACCGCTGTACCAAAAAGTTTAAGAAGTGTTCGCAAAAGTTTCTTAGAGAAGAGGCTTTGCTTGAGCAAATTAACAACGCTATTTTGAAAATGTTTATAGATAACGAAACAAAAGACAAGATGATTAGCCGCTTAGAAGAATTGACGCAGGAAGAAAGCAAAGCCTCTTCTTCTCTATCTCGCCAGCTCCAAGATAAACTTAAAAGTTTTGACGATAAACTGGAGACACTTATTGATCTTTATATCGGCAAAGAAATAACCAGCGAAGAATATCAGCGCAAGAAAGCAAAATTACTTAATGAAAAGAAAGATTTACAGGAGAAGGCTGGCGAGATAGAGAAAGCTGGCGGCGGGTGGCTCGAACCGGCTCGTGAGTTTATAACTACTTGTAATCAAGCAAGTTCTGTCGCTTGGCAAGGAAACCTTGCGTCCAAAAGAGAATTTTTGAAAATGCTCGGCTCGAACTTTAAAATTTTTGACCGAACCTTATTATATACAATAGAAAAGCCCTTTTCTCTCATACCGAAAAAAGGGCTTAAAGCAAACTGGCTGCCCCGCTTGGACTCGAACCAAGATATTCAGATCCAGAATCTGAAGTCCTACCGGTTAGACGACAGGGCAATATTTTTAAACCCGGGATTTAGGTTAAAACGACTCTTGAAAAAAGATTATACCTGATTTTCGAAAGGCTGTAAAGAAGGAGTTTTAGCGTTAAATAGAGATAAAATCATAGCCATTGCGTTTTGCGCCGGTTCCGTCAAAACAGCGTGTAAATAAAAGGCGCGATTACGGAAGAAGACTGGGCAAACATAATAAAGGCGCCAAGCAGTAAAAGCGCGGCTACGATCGGGATCAACCACCACTTTTTTCTCGTGAGGAAAAAATCCCAGAATTCTTTTAAAAGAGAAAATTTGCTCATACTGCCGCAGCCTGCTCCCTATTAAAACTGCCTCTCGTAATCCAACGGATTAAACGGTTTATCTTCTTTTTTCAACCAATAAGATTTCTTATCTTTTTCTATCTTTCTATCCAACGGATCGGCTCCAAACAACTTGCCGATCAAGCCTATAGGCATAAACACAGCGTAAAAAATTACGAGCAAGATAACGCGGGTATTGACCCATCCCAAAACAGAGGCAAATCTCATCCAGTTTAGGTATACCTGCCTAAGCAGCGCCGGCGCGATGATTCCGAACGCAAATAATATAATTGAAATGCCAAAAATAGCCGGCCAGACAGCTTTGCCTTTAAAATAACATGTCAAGCTTAAGATGAAAAAAACCGCGCCCATCGTCAAGCCGAAGTTCTTTAAATCATTTTTATCGGGATTTAATCTCTTCATCGCCTAACCTCAGTCCGGCTCAAAAGTTTCTTTCCGAGACACTTCCGCATCCGCGCGCCTCTGTTTATTTTTATCCAAAAGAAAACATCCCATAAGCAAATAGTCCATATCCATTCTCATAAAACATCTATAAGCCTCTTCGGGCGCGCACACCGGCGGCTCGCCTCTAACGTTAAAAGAGGTATTGATAATGACCGGACAGCCGGTTTTATCGCGAAATTCGCTAATCGTATCGTAATAAAGCGGAAAGTCCTCTCTTTTTACCGTCTGAATCCTCGCGGAATAATCCACGTGGGTAACCGAAGGTATCTGCGAACGGTTTACATTTAATTTCTCGAATCCTTTTAATCGGTTCGCTAAAGCGTCTATTTTTTTCTTTTTTTCCTCTTTCACCGGCGCCGTCAAAAGCATATAAGGGCTCTCCGCGTTAAATTCAAACCAATCCGAGACTTCTTCTCTTAAAACCGAGGGGGCAAAAGGCCTGAAAGACTCACGGCGCTTTATCTTAATGTTCATCTTGGATTGCATCCCGGGATCGCGGGCATCGCCGATTATGCTTCTTGCTCCAAGCGCGCGTGGACCAAACTCCGCCCTGCCCTGAAACCAGCCTATAACTTTTCCCGCAGATATCAACTCCGAGACAACGCGCGGTATATCCGAATACGGCAATCTATTATAAAAAACAGCTTCCCTATTAAGAAAATTCTCGATATAGCCATCGCTGTAAGACGGCCCAAGAAGAGAGGCTTTTTGCCTGTCATTTATTTCATCGGACAATCTCTCATTATTTAAATATTTGTGCCAAATCAAAAGCGCGGCGCCTAACGCGCCGCCCGCGTCGCCGCTTGCGGGTTGAATCCAAATTTCCTTAAACGGCCCCTCCTTTAAAACGCGGCCATTGCCGACACAATTCAAAGCAACCCCTCCAGCCAAACAAAGCTTACTCATTCCGGTTATCTTTTGTATGTGCCGAACCATCCTCAACATTATCTCTTCGGTCGCATTCTGAATGGAAGCGGCAATATCCATATCCTTCCCGCTGATTTCCATCCCCGGTTTTCTGGGCGGGCCGCCGAATAACCTCTCGAAACGGCTGTTTGTCATCTTAAGGCCCGAGCAATAACCGAAATACTCCATATTCAGTTTAAAAGAGCCGTCTTCCTTAAGGTCAACTAATTTATCCAATATAAGACCGGTGTATTTGGGTTCGCCGTAAGGAGCAAGCCCCATAAGTTTATACTCTCCGGAGTTCACTTTAAAACCGGCGTAATAAGTAAAAGTTGAATAAAGAAGCCCTAACGAATGGGGAAATTTAAGATAACGGGTTATCTCCAAACCATTTCCTCTCCCAACGCCGAAACTGGCGGTCTCCCACTCGCCTACGCCGTCCACGGTCAAAAAAGCCGCCTCTTTGAAAGGCGATGGATAAAAAGCGCTGGCGGCATGAGATTCGTGATGTCCGGAAAATAGGATTTTGCCATTATGACCGATCTCTCTTCTGATTAAATCCGGAATCCAAAGTTTCTGCTTCAACCACAAAGGCATAGCCTTGATAAACTGCCTTGCCCCTGACGGCGCGCAGGCCAAATATGTCTCTACTATTCTCTCGAACTTGATAAGCGGCTTATCGTAAAAAACAACGAAATCGATACTTTTTGAAGATATCTTTGCCTCTCCGAGTATCCATTTTATTGAATTGAACGGAAATCCATGGTCATGTTTCTTGCGCGTAAAACGCTCCTCCTGAACCGCTCCGAAAATTTCTCCATCTCTCACAAGACAGGCGGCGCTATCGTGATAAAAACAGGATATTCCTAGAATATTCATTTTATCTGAAGCCCCACGGGTAAAATCCGCGGGTCCTTTTTTATTCGCCCCCGCGGGCAAACTGTGTCATAATCTCTTTCTCCCGCTAAATGCATCAATATATTGTAGTTGCCCAATTCCCGCCTCAACCTGAGGCTGATGCGCCTCTGGCGCAAAAGGCGGGTCTGCCTCAGGCATGATATTGGGCAGATATACTGCGCTCGATAAATCGAGCAACTACATTGCGACACAGTTCCGGGGCAGCATCCCCCTGCGTCATTCACTCACTCCAGCAAGGGGATTAGTCCCGATTAATTTTCTGATAACGCTCGAATTCTCAAATATAAGAGCGCTTAAGACGGCGTTACCCTCATCGGTAAGATGCACAGGGTCGGCGAAATATCTCTTAAAATTATCGGCATCAAAATAACCCTGAAGATTGATAAACTCGCAATCGCGCTTTCGCGCGATCTCCTTTAAGATAAACGCGATATTTTTATATTTACCGGCATAATTCTCATAATTAGCCGAAAGACCGCCAAAGTCCTTAGCCATCAAAACCTCCGGTATCAAAACAACTTCTATGTTGTGTTTAAGCGCAAGCTCCACGCAATCATCGACATTGCGGTAAAATTCTTTTTCGAGTTTTTTATACCTTCCCGCGTTATTCTCGTATGAACCTGCGCGGTTTATCCTGCTTATTATAAATTTTTCTTTCAACGTCAGCAATAACAGGCTGTATCGCTCGAGAAAAGCGTAGGCGGGACTCAGCTTCGCGGTGAAAGTCGCATAAATTTTATTTACGTCTTTTATAAAAATATCGTTATAGCCGCAGTAAAAAATTATCGCTTCCGGGGAAATTCGCTTTAAGGCAAACTCGATAACATTCATATATTCATCGGAAGTTTCTCCGGCCAAACCCAGATTCACGACGGAATATTTCACATCTTTGGGAATCAAAGACGATTCGTCAATCATCTTGTTTAAAAGATACGGGTATTTATGTTCGTTACCATTGTTTATTCCGGCCGTTGACGAGCCTCCGAGACAAAGGATATACTTGCGGCGCATCTCTACGAAAGAGGCATTGTCTTGCTTTGACTTCGGGCTTGCGGCTGAATTTTCGGATTGGGATTTTTGAGGCATAACGGCAGAATTTGCCGCTTTTATGACGTTGTTGACAGCGGCTGAGCCGTCTATTATTATGAATTTTTTATTTAACTCAGCGCTTACGTCTGCGTGATCAATCTTGCCGGAATTAAAATAAAACATCCAGCCCCAGTCTCTGCGAGCTATCGAATAACGCGCTCTTTGAATAAACTCAAGCGATAGAAACAATATCAAAAGAGGTATGATTGAAAATATGACGTATTTGACTATCTTACCAAACCGCATAAAAACTTACCGTTGTTGCGCCGGATAAGGCAATCATTTGGCTTTGTTCAACGCGCTCTTAAGGCGTTCCAGAGTCTTTTCTTTTCCCGTCAAAATGACGGTCTCGAATAAACTCGCGCCAACTTTACTGCCTGTCACGGCCACTCTAATAGGATGAATTAAATCCGCGGCTTTTATATTTAATTCCGCGGCTAAATTTCGGACGCATTCCTCGACACTGCTTAAATCAAAAGGTTCAAGCGCGCTGAATTTCCCGATGAGCGCGGCCAATCTTGGCTTGACGCCCTCCTTTTCCAATACGGACTTTACCGCCTCCTCATCGTATTCCACGTCTTCCTTGAAAAATAAAGATATTGAATTAGCCAATTCCTCAATAGTCCTGGCTCTAATCTGAAAAAGCTTTATTATGTCTATAAGCCGTCCCTTGTCAAAATCATTTTTTAAATACCCCTTCTCGCGCAAACGTGAAGCCACGAGATCCGTTAATTCATAAGTTTGTTTCGTCCTTATATATTCTCCGTTCATCCAGCTTAATTTATTGACATCAAAAACCGAGCCTGTCTTTCCTACCTTTTCCAGGCTGAATTCACAGATTATCTGCTCAATGCTCAAAATTTCTCTGTCGCCGCTGGGCGCCCAGCCAAGGAGTGACACATAATTAACGAGCGCCTCGGGCAAAAATCCCATCTTACTATAATCCGATATCGAAGTGGCGCCGTGACGTTTGGACATTCTCGAGCGGTCGATGCCGAGTATCAAGGGAATGTGCGCAAATTTTGGCGGTTCTATCCCAAGCGCCTTATATACGGCAAGCTGTTTGGGCGTGTTTGATATATGATCGTCGCCTCTTATGACATGGGTTATCTTCATATCGTAATCATCTATGACACAGGCGAAATTATAAGCGGGGTATCCGTCCGACTTTATCAAAACTAAATCTTTCTGCAAACTCATATCGAATGTAACGGACCCGTGAGTCAAGTCGTCCATCTTCAATACATCTTTAGGCATCTTTAAAATTACTGCCTTCTGGCTTCCTATCTTGCCTTCTTCTTCATAGGCTTTGTCTTCTTTCAATAGTTTTTCGGCATAATCGCGGTAGATATCAAGCCGCTTCGTCTGAAAATAAGGGCCTTCGTCCCAATTCATCCCCATCCATTCAAGCGAACTCATAATCTCCCGCAAATACTCATCTTTGGAACGCTCTCTGTCGGTATCCTCGACTCTCAAGATAAATATTCCGTTATTATGCCTGGCAAAAAGCCAGTTGAAGAGCGCGGTTCGCGCGCTGCCTATATGCAAGAACCCCGTAGGCGATGGAGCAAATCTTACTCTAACCATATTAATTTAATCCTAATTTAAACGTTTTAAGTTAATTTTTACCGACGACGCCGGAAACCAGCCTCGCGCCTTCTTTCAATGCCTCTTCATTTAAGGCCACAAGATTATGTTTATGGGACGGTATGACTTCTTTGATAGCTTCTGCCAGCAGTCTCATAGAAACAATCTTCAACTTAGCGTTAAGAACTCCAAGAGCAATCATATTAGCGCAGCGGACATTGCCAAGTTTAGTCGCCATCTGCGTCAGTGGAATCTTAAATATGTTTAAATCCTCCCGCGCCGGCTGCCTATCAATCAAAGTTGAATTAACGACTAATATGCCGGATGGCAAAACCATATCTTCGAACCTGTCCAATGAAGGCCTGTTCATAACCACACAAGCGGTTGGATTCGCGACAACCGGAGAAGGAATCATCTCATCAGATATAACTACCATGGAATGAGCCGTTCCGCCTCGGACCTCCGCGCCGTATGAGGGCATCCAACTAACATTCAAGCCCTCGCGCATAGCGGCCCATGCCAGAACTTTGCCCATTACCATAATGCCCTGTCCGCCAAAACCGGCAAAAATTATCCCTTCTTTCATCCTTTGATTCCCTTCATTGCTGTCCATTAAATTAGCCATTGCGGTGTCATTCCCGAAATCTTTAATCGGGAATCCAGCCATGCTGTAAGACATTATTTCGTGTCTGGATTACCCGATCAACAGACTGGGACACAATGTAGTTGCTCGATTTATCGAGCACAACATATCGGCCCAATAAATTGGGCAGCTACAATATGTTGATCTATTTAGTCAAGAAAAAGGGTTATGACCCAGTCTGCAAGTCGGGTAATGACATTTTGAAATCAAATCTCAAAATGATATTACCGTCGGACAAATAGGCGCTAATTTGGACACGAGCGAATTCCCTTTGTAATTTAGCTATCTTTAATTACCCCTAAAGGAAAATATTCTGCCATCTCATTGGCTATCCATTTACAAGCATCCTTTGGAGAAAGGCCCCAGTAAGTCGGACAAGGAGAAAGAACCTCTACAAGAGAAAAACCTTTTTTATCAATCTGGTTCTTGAATGCCTTTTTTATCGCGGCTTTCGCCTTAATAACATTCGCCGGATTGTTAACTGAAACGCGTTCGATATATCGCGAGCCGGGTATTTGAGCCAATAACTCTGACATCTTGAGAGGATATCCGTCACGAACGGCGTCACGACCTAAAGGCGTTGTTGATGTCTTCTGGCCTATTAAAGTAGTCGGCGCCATCTGACCGTTTGTCATTCCATAAACAGCGTTATTTATAAAGATCACGGTTATGTTCTCTGCGCGATTGACAGTATGGATAATCTCGGCAGTTCCTATCGCGGCGAGGTCGCCATCTCCCTGATAACAAAATACCGTCTTATCGGGATGAATGCGCTTTATCCCAGCCGCCACGCATGGTGTCCTGCCATGAGGAGCTTCAGAGCAATCAAAATCCCAATACTCATAAGCAATAACCGCGCATCCAACGGGACAAACCGCTATAACCTCTTCGCGAATGCCCAACTCATCTATAACCTCACAAACTAATCTATGAACTATCCCATGTCCGCAGCCGGAACAATAATGAGTCGGGACGTCTCTTAGCGATACCGGCCTCTCAAAAATCTTCTTCATGCGTAAATTCTCTTTCTCGATTTCACCTTTAATATATCCTTTATGATGTCGAGCACAGTATCTTCTGTCGGAACTCCGCCTCCGGCCCTGCCATAAAAATATGTCGGTTTTTTACCTAAAACGGATAACCTGACATCCTCGATCATTTGTCCGGCGCTCATCTCAACAACCAGAAAAGCCTTTGCTTTCTTAGTTAATTTTTGAATATGCGCGTAAGGAAATGGCCATAGAGTTATGGGGCGTAACATTCCGACATGCAACCTCTCCCGCCGCGCCTGCGATATGGCCGCCCGCACAATTCTGCTCGTCGTGCCATAAGCCACTATCACCAAATCCGAATCTTCCGTATAAACAGACTCAAAGCGCACTTCTTTAGAGCATATTTTATTATACTTTATCTGCAACAGTTTATTTTGTTCCTCAAGCTCTCCTTCCCCCAGGAAAAGCGAACGTATCACATTGGGTTTTCTACCGAGGCAACCCGTTAATGCCCAGGGTTTAGTCGATAGCCGATAATCAATATCCGATAGTTTCTTTTCACGGCTGTGGGCTGCAGACCGCGGACCGTGGACTTCAATCGGCTCCATCACCTGCCCTAATACTCCATCGCCTAAGATCAAAGCAGGATTCCTATACTCATCCGCCAAATCAAACGCCAACTGCGTTAAGCTCCACGCTTCCGCCACAGTGGCAGGCGAAAGAACAATCGTCCTGTAATCACCGTGTCCGCCGCCTCTTGTAGCCTGAAAATAATCGGCTTGCGAGGGAGCTATATTACCCAATCCCGGACCTCCACGCATCATATTGACTATCACTGCCGGCAACTGGCATGCCGCAAGATAAGAAATGCCCTCTTGTTTCAAACTTATTCCCGGGCTTGAGCTTGATGTCATAGCGCGCGCGCCGGCGGCAGCGGCGCCAAACACAAGATTAATCGCGGCCAGTTCGGATTCCGCCTGAATAAAAGTTCCTCCCTCTTCCGGCATATGTTGAGCCATATATTGCGTCAATTCATTCTGCGGCGTAATCGGGTATCCCGCGTAAAAAGCGCATCCGGCATGGATAGCCGCCTCTGCGATCACTTCATTTCCACACATCAATATCTTGCTCATATAGCCCTACCTCGATTTTACGTTTTACGATTTTAATTTTGCGCTCACTTATACACCTCTATGCAAACATCAGGACACATTATGGCGCAACTTCTGCAAGCCGTACATTTATCATTATCCAAAAATCTGGCGGGTTTAACTCCCCGAATATTCAAAACCTCGTCCATAACTATTATTTTCTGCGGACAGTTGACCGAACATAGCTCGCAGCCTTTGCACATCTCTTTATTTATCGTTATCTTAGCCATTAATTTTTACCCCGTTAGAGAAAGTTCATCCTATTAGAAATTCATTTCTAGTGGAATGGTTATCACCTTATGTAGCCGATGGTGGTTTTCAGCCTGAGGCTGATCCGCCTTTGGCGGAAATGCCACCGTTAGCGCGAACTGTTAGAGAATGCGGTTCTCTAACGGGGTTTACCACAGTTTTCCTGAAAAATTTTTTTAGCGCTTCACGCGCGATCCCATCGGCGTCCAATCCGTAATTTTTGAGCAATAGTTCTTTTTTGCCATGTTCTATAAATTTATCCGGCAGACCCATTCTTTTCACCACAACATCGTTTATTCCGTCCCTCTCAAAAAATTCCAGCACCGCGCTGCCAAAACCGCCTTCAAGCGCGCCTTCTTCAACGATCAAAAATTTCTTAACCCTAAGCGCCAATTCCCTTATCAACCGCTCATCCAAAGGTTTTAAAAATCTCGCATTTATTACAGAGGCTTTTATCCCATCTTTGGTTAATAACGCGGCGGCGGCACACGACGGCCACGCCATAGAGCCAACCGCCAAGATCGCTAAATCTCCCCCGCCTAACATACTCTCAGCTTTGCCGTAATCAAGCGGCGGCGCATCTCCGGCAATAACCGCGTTATTAGATTTTCCTCTCGGGTACCTTATTGCGACAGGACCTTTGCGCTCATTTACCGCGAAAGCCAGCATTTGTTTCAATTCCTCTTGATCTTTAGGCGCCATCAACGTAATATTAGGCATATGTCTTAAATAAGGGATATCGAACAAGCCATGATGGGTAGGGCCGTCTTCGCCCACTATTCCCGCCCGATCCAAACAAAGAACAACATGCAATCCTTGAAGGCAAAGATCGTGTATAATCTGATCATATGAACGTTGTAAGAAAGTTGAGTATATCGCGACCACAGGAATCAATCCGCCCTTGGCAAGGCCCGCCGCGAAGGTTACGGCATGCTGTTCAGCCATTCCCACATTAAAGAATCTATCGGGGTACATCTCTTTAAATTTATCCAAGCCCGTCCCTTCGGGCATAGCGGCGGTTACCGCGGCCAACTTCGCGTTGCGGCTTGCCAAATCCGTTATGGCTTCTGAAAAAGCATCCGTAAATGATTGCTCCTCAGTTGTCGAATTTTCGCATACACAGCCCGTCTCAATATCAAAAGGCGCCGTTCCATGAAACCTTTCCGGATGTTTCTCGGCGTAAATATACCCCTTGCCCTTCTTCGTAATAGCATGTACTATGGTGGGACCTTCCAAGGTAAGAACATTTTTTAGCGTATTTACCAATTCTTCCGTGTTGTTCCCATTTATCGGACCTACATAACGCAACCCCAACTCCTCAAATAACATCCCAGGTATTAAAAGATTCTTGACGCTCTCTTCAAGTTTTCTGGCGGCCCTGTAAACCCTAAAACCATACCATGGCACTCTCTTTACCAAGCCTTCGAAATCTTTGCGAATCTTGTTGTACGTGGGGTTCGTTAATATCTTATTCAGGTATCTTGAAAGCGCCCCCACCGAAGGCGCAATCGACATCTCATTATCATTCAAAATTATTACCATATTGGTCTTGGCATGTCCGGCGTGATTAAGAGCCTCAAATGCCATTCCGCCAACAAGAGAGCCATCTCCTATAATCGCTACAACCTTATAATTCTCTTTATTTAAATCTCTGGCTTTGGCCATGCCTAACGCCAAAGAAATTGACGTTGAACCGTGTCCTACCGTAAAAGGGTCATATCTGCTCTCGTTGACATTGGGAAAGCCGCTTAGTCCCCCTAACTGCCGCATAGTCTTCAAGCTATCCCGCCTGCCGGTCAATATCTTGTGAGCGTAGGCCTGATGCCCAACATCCCATATTATCTTGTCTTCCGGAGCATTAAGGCAATAATGGACGCTAACAGCTATCTCAACAGCTCCCAAGCTGGGCGCCAAATGGCCGCCGGTCTTGGAAACCGTTGCTATAATCAAATCCCGGATCTCTTTGGACAAAAGCTTTAAATCGCTTTGGGTTAATCCTTTTAAATCCCGAGGTGAGTTTATGGAATTAAGTAAGTTAACCATTCTTATTTCCTGCGATTCAAGATAAAATCGGCCAAGTCCCTTAGGACATCGGCGCGTTTATCAAAAATCTTTAGTTCCCCTTTGGCTTTCTCTATTAATCTTGCGGCTTCCATTCTCGCCGTCTTAACCCCAAGAACCAGCGCAAAACCCTCTTTGTCTAATATATCATCTATCACTTGAAAGGTAAAGCCGATATACTCGCCGTATCTCTCGAGAACTTCGAGCTTCCTTTTGGAAGCGCGCGCCGCTATCGCGCCAACCCTGCAAGAAGCCGATATCAGCGCGCCTGTCTTATGGGCATTTATGTATGTCAAAGTCGGCAGATCCGCTTCACGGCGTTTTTCTATATCCACGACTTGACCTCCTATCATACCATAGGTGCCTATAGCCCGAGTAACAACCTTGATTGTCTCGTTATTTGCCTTGGGATTCTTCCCCCCGCAAAAAAGTTCCATCGCGAATGTGAGAAGCGCGTCACCCGCCAATATTGCCGTTGCTTCGCCATATTTCTTGTGGCAAGTAAGCTTACCCCTTCTATAATCATCGTCGTCCATCGCCGGCAGATCATCGTGTATCAAAGAATACGTATGCGCCATCTCTATCGCACAGGCGGCGGTCAGGGCCTCTTTTAGTCTCCCGCCGCATACCTCGCAGGAAGCCAAAACCAATATCGGCCTAACCCTCTTGCCGCCTGAAAACACCGAATATCTCATAGCCGAATGTACGGCTTTAGGATATTCATTTCCGGCAGGCAGGCAGGAATCAAGAGCTTCATCCACTATCTTCTTTCGATCATTGAGATACTTGTTAATATTCAATAAAATATCTCCTTTTTTAATGAGTCCGCCTTAGGCGGACGAATTAAACCCCGCACCCAGCTATTCAACTTAATGACTCCTTGATTCTTGTTTTAAGCGCGCCGATTGCCTGGCCGGAATTCTTTATCCTTATTTCCCTTTTTCTTGCGTCTGATCCCGCTTTATAAGCCTCATAATAGATAAGTTTCCATATCTCTTCTTTTTTATTATGCTCTGATAAACGACATTTTAGGTTATTGGTATAGCCGTAATAAAGATTTTCTGTTTTTACATTCTTTATAACATACACATAATACATTTTATACTGCTGGGTGCGGGATCAAATTCGGACAGAAACTTACGTTTACTTCGTTCCATAAGTTTCGTCTTCATTTGATCTCCTTTTTAAAAACCACGTTATCTAATACAAACGCGTTAAATAAAATAACAGCGGCTGAGCTAGTGCATTGTAACATAAATTGATGAATTGATTGTAAAAAAATCTAGCTGTGATAAACTAATCTCTAAGGAGGAGATACCCATGGCTAGAGCCAAAAAGTTAAAACTTACAAAAAAAGATCAAAAGGAGCTTCAAGAACTAAGCCGAAACGGAACAC
>JAZDOX010000007.1:0-27174 GCA_043798215.1 Candidatus Omnitrophota bacterium
GGGAGGTAAAAACCGCACGGTAAGATTGCGTATTTTTGCCAAAACCGCATCAACCGTCACGATAAACGGCGGGCCAAAATGTTCAAAATCCTTCGGATTATTATGCTCATCGCGCAAAAACCAGCTTATCTGCGCTTGCGCTGGCGAAAGAAAATGCGCTGACTCCGGTTTGCCTAAAAGAATTATCGCGGCGCGAGTTATTTTACCATTAACTGTAAGCTTCGCTTTATTTAGAAACGTCGCCTCATTCCAACTATCTATTTCAACCGGATTCCTTTTGCGTTTTTTATAAGCGTCGCGCGCCTTAGCTGTTGCCTGCAAATCAAGATGCGTTATTGCCGCGCCATCGCATATCTGAGCCGACCAATCAGGCTTATTCTGATTGCGTATCAACTCAAGCTCCTGAATATTCAATGGCGCTAATGACTCCCCATCTCTACCGTAATAATGCCCTTCCCATGCCACTGGCATTCCTGCAGAAGCCGCCGGTATTTGAAATACAACCGCCCTACGACCATCAATGCTCATCTCATATATTTCTTGAAACGTAATCCGAGCAGTCGTCTTGTCGGCAATCTCCTTTTTTAGAGTATCCAATACGCGCACGCCTTGCGCACGATACGAAGTCCCAAGAATCTTGCGCGTTTTATGATCAACCCCAAAGATAAGCCATCCGCATTTCTCTTTTTTTAGGTTTGCCTCGTTGCTCAACGATGAGAAATACTTGCCGAGTTCATGAAACGAAAAGTCCTTCTCTGCCCGCTTAAACTCAACCCATTCCGTTTCAGCGGGTAATTCTAACAATTCCTGCAATTTAACTGATATGTCTATTTTAGTCATAACTTTATTCCAGCTTCTTAATTACCAGCGATTCAATGCCTCGGTTGTCAATAATTTTGACCGCGATCTTTTTATTCTCACCGCCGGAAAATAGCAGGGATTCAACGCCCGAGAATTTATCCAGCAAGTCTTCGTTAACTTCGCCATTCAGAGCTTTGGCAAGACGAGACCAGCCGCGTTTTAAATCGCTCTCGGGAAAAAAGACCTGATCAGGATAAAGGCTCCTCTCGTCATAATCGGTGTCTAAAAACCACATTGCGATATGTTTGGCGCCTTTAGACTCAATCTCTCCGGTAAGCGGATTATAATAATCGAAGCCCTGCACACGGACAGTAAAGTAACGGCGAGTGATTAGCGGCAAGTGGAAAGCGATCTGAGAAGCCCGTTCAATAATTTGCTTATTTCTTCGCAGGCCGTCAATAATTCTTTTGATCTCGACTCTGGGATGTAGTTCAATCTCTCGGACAAAATTATAAATGTTTCCAGTTCTGCAAGCGATCCCTTCGCTATCCCCAGAAACTGGATAAATTCCTTCCTGCTGTTGCGCGCCTGCCCTTCGGCTATGTTTGCCGGTATCGAAGTTGCCGCTCTTCTCATCTGAGACACTACTCCATAAATCTCTTCTTTGGGAAATTGCCGCGTAAAGACATATATCTTCTCTGTCAAGTTTATTGATTTCTGCCAAACTATTAAGTCCCGATAACTTTTTACAGAACTCATAGGAAATAATTCTCCTTTCTTCACCATCCACTAACCACTCATCACTATTAACTTGAATATCCGGCTGGCCGATAAGCCAATAGCTATGGCTTGAAGAACGATTCTTACGAAGATCTTTGGTCAAAAGGTCAACGCTCATCTGGGCCTTGAGAATTTTTACACCCGGCCAGTTGATCTCGTCAATATCTTTGGCCGCTTCAGGATCAAAATGAAATGCGGCAAATATCACAAAGTGCGGTTTATTCTTTAAAGAACGCGCTTCTTTTATGGCTTCTTCAACTTGCCTCTGTTCAAGCGGGCCAAAGTCAGGGCCGAAGGAGATGTAGGCAAGCGAAGAGGGGTGAGTGGTTAGAGACGAGTGATTAGTGGTTAGTGGCGAGTGGTTAGTGGTAAGTGACGAGGGGTGAGTGATCCTCTGACCGCTATCCACTGGCCAATTATCACTCATCACTTCTCCCTCGGCATGCAAGAATCTTGTGGCAACCATCGGCTCAAGGCGGGAGAATTGCATAACCTTTCCGCCGGTAGCGCGGATACCTGTAATTTTTAATTCATCGCGCCATTCAGTCTGCTTGCCGGTTTCGCCTATGCGCGCTAATTGTTCACTCGCGGCTTCAACTTTTGGCTCATTGCCGTCAAACGGCTTCACGCGCAAACTCGGAACCGCCTCAACGGTAAACGGCCCTGTAACCCGAACTTTGCCCTTCTCCACAAAAGGCTGGTCGTAAAGCGTTTCCGCTTTGGCAGGCTCATTATTGGCAATCGAACCAAGGGTAATATGCGGAACGGTCTTATATTTAAACCCGCTTTTTACGCCTTCATTAGGATGCGCAAGCTCGTAATAATCGTATTTCGCGGTCATCAATCTCTGCTTAGCAAGAGTAACAGCAACGCGCGAAGTATCGCAGGTAATCCAGCGGCGGCCCCACTGTTCAGCAACATAAGCGGTTGTCCCAGAGCCGCAGGTAGGGTCAAAAACAAGATCGCCAGGGTCGGTGGTCATAAGCAAACAGCGTTGAATAGTTTTTTGAGTGGTCTGCACAATGTAGATTTTGTCATCACCGAAGCCACCGGTTCCTGTGTCATTCCAAATGTTATCTAAAGAGATGTATGGAAAATCATCGAAATATTTTACTTGCGCTAATTTATTTCCAAATTTTTCCACTCTTCTTTCTGAAACCAATTTTTTCATTCCTTCGAGGCTTGTTTTCCAGTGATGTTTGTCCCCCGGGTTAAAAATCTCCCATTCAAATTCAAAATCATTATTATAACTAGACTTGCCGGGAGACGTTATATCGCTATACCTGTAAATCCTTGAATCTTTCAGTAACAAGTATGGATTTTCTCGCTCTTCAGGACTCATAGGCCTTCTTGTCTTATCGCCCAACTCAACAAATCTAAAATTGGGATCATTAGCTGGTAATGCTTTTAACGCGAATAAATTATGATACTTTATGCTTGAGATGTCTTTGGCAAACCATAACAAATAATCTGAAATTGGTGGCAATAGGTCACTAGACGCAAATGATGTCTTCCGGAATGCTATTATGCGAACAAAATTTTTTGTTTGAAAAATTTCATCCATAATCTCTTTAACATGGTGAACATTTTCGTCACTTATTTGCACAAAACAGCTCCCACTCTTATGAAGTAACTCTTTAGCAAGAAGCAAACGATCCCTTAGATGCGTTAAGTAGCTATGTAAACCGAGTTCCCACGTATCACGAAACGCCTGAATCATCTCCGGCTCGGCGGGAATATCGGCGTCGTTGTTATCCTTCACATCGCGCTTATTCACAAACGGCTGAAAATTGGAATTATATTTGATGCCATACGGCGGGTCAATATAGACCATCTGCACCTTGCCGGCCATTCCTTCTTTCTTAAGCAGAGAATTCATCACTAAAAGAGAATCGCCGGCAATCAAGCGGTTTGCCCAGTCCTGCTCGTGTTTATAAAAATCAACGGCTTTGTTTAACGGCGGGTCATTATCCGGCTGCTCGAAGAGTAAGAGCTGTTCTTCTTTCTTTTTTGGCGGGTTCAAGAAGGATTTGATAATTCTCTTGGAATCAACACGCTCGTGGATGTGCAAACTGACATTCTGAACCTCAAAGCTCATCCCCTCGGCTTTTCCGGCCCAGCCAAGACAAGGGTCAATGTGCGGGTCGTGTTTATATTTTGTCCGGCCGTTTAATTTATCGGTCGCGCTGGATACAAGGCCGACAGGCGGGTTATTCCTGCGCTTCTTGCCTTTATGCGCATACGCCTCGATAGTTATGTCTTTATTTTTCTTTGTCCGCCCTCGTGGCATATCTTTACCTTGCATTGTTGTATTGTAAAATCGGTTTCCACTAATTGTCATTCCCGCCTGCCTGCAGCAGGCAGGCAATCTTTTAGCGGGAATCCGGTCACGCTGCAACGTATTATTTCATGTCTGGATTGCCCGAATAAGCTTGCCCTCTGACTTGATCGGGGGGTCGGGCAATGACAATGTCAGACTGTGTCGCAATGTAGTTGCCCAATTTATTGGGCATATATATTGTGCTCGATAAATCGAGCAACTACAATCTGTTGACGCATTTAGCGGAAGAAAAAGATTGCAACACAGTCTCAATGTGAACGCGCCCTGCATTTCGTACCTGTCAAAGCTATTTCAACATAATCACCGAGATCATCCTTGCCGCTTTATCCTTTTCCCTGCGATATGAATAAAAATCCTCGTTCCTGCAGCTTGCGCAAATGCCGCAATCGAATATATTCCTGGCGTTCACGCCAACGGATAAAAGCTGATTAACATTTTCCCCTGCAAGATCAAAATAATACTTATGCGCCATCTTGGCGGTTGAATCCGGAAAATACTCCAAAAATTCGCTCTTGACCTCATAGCAACATTAAAAATCATCAAAAAGGCACTCCTAATCCAAAATGAAACTTGCCGGACTCTTTAGACGGGTCGCCATTTAGCGGGTATCCGTAATCGAGGCGCAAAACCGTCCACTTGGTCCTAAATCTTAAGCCCGCTCCTATGGAATTCTTTAGATCATGAGGAAGCCTGATCTCGCTTAGGCCGTCCCACGCGCTGCCTGTGTCATAAAATACCGCCCCATTAAAACCCTTAAATAACGGAAACCTTACCTCCGCATTTCCTATAGCCATAATGGTCCCCCATAAAGGCATATTTCCTGAATCCTTAGGTCCTATAGAGCGCGACTTATACCCTCTGATCGTATCATCCCCTCCAACATAAAATCTCTCAAAAAATGGCACCTCGGCTGAATCGCCAAATTCTCCTATCCATCCGCCTTTCAGCCTGAAAACAAAAGTTATCCTGGGAAGCGGGGTCGTAATGTGCCACCTCGCCTCCGCGGAGGTCCTTACAAAATTAAAATCTCCTCCGAAGCCTTTCGAAGCCAAATCTACGGATATCCCGCGATATGAGCCGTCTATCGGATAGAGCGTATCATCGAAAGTGTTTCTTTCCCAATTCAAAGAAAATTCCGAGACTCCTTTTCTGCCGACCACATGCTGAAATTCAGTAGGAGCAGAGCTCTCAACGTCATAGACATTTACCGATTCAAATGAATACTTCAGGTAACCATGCGCGTTTTCGCCCAAATTCCGTCCGAACAAAAGGGACCCGCCTTCTGCCTCGAGATGATATCTTTCATCCTCATCTTTTCTTGTCGTTACCGCGCTTCCGCCGAAATACGGACTATCGAATAAATCATAGGCTATCACGCCAAACTTAAAATTATTCTCTCCCCTGGCAAATCTTCCCGAAACATCAAACCTCACTCTGTCGCTCACCAGCGACTCGGTTCCAAACCTGAAAGAAGATAGGGGAGAACCCGGGATATAATCAAGCCCTATTCTCCGGGCTTTATCCTTATCCACAAGATCCGCGTAAAAATGCTGGAAAGCTTTGATCTTGGCATAACCGATCACGAACAAAGACGTGAAATGCGCGGTCGGAATCCATGTTAGTTCAGGTTGTTCCAGTGAACGCCATAATTTCAGCGTGTTTGATCTCGGAACATCTATGTCAAAATTCGCGTTTATCATTATAGCCGATTTTTCTTTGGCTTTAAAGGCAAATGTTAACGGATCCAGCATCCACATCTTTCTCTCAAGCTCAAGAGGAGAATCCGTTCCTTCTTCGATAAGCCGCCCTTTATATAACTTTGTCGTATAGCTATTCCATATTATATCGCCTATGTCTCCGCCGCCCAATATTATAACCATAGACTTAACCCTGGTGTCCAGGCCGGCGACAACCGGAACCATTATACCGCCTAAACTTATGCCCATAACGCCTATTTTGTCTTTCTCGACGTTCGGCAGGCTCTCAAGCCAATCTATGCCTCTTCGCGCCTCTATGACTATCTGGCGCAAGAGCGAGACCATTTCATCGGCTCCTTTTTGCCTCAATTCATTCACTAACCATGAGCGGCTAAATTTATAATCTCTTTGATAAGCGGTTTGCACAAGCAAAGCGGCTATACCCTTTGAGGCTAAATCGCGGCAAAACTCTCCCTCTACCTGCGGAATTCCTCCCGCTATATGACTCATAAAAACAACGGCAGGATATTTATCTTTGCCCGCCGGTTCATAGAAATCCAAAAACACGGTGTTCTGCGGATAATCTGTGTCTACAATCGAAGGGTAACTTAAAGAATAATGCGCGTATTCTTTCGTCTTTTCCTTAACCTCAAGTTTATACTCAAAAGGCGCTTTTTCATACTCATAGAACTTAAATGGATCTATCGGCTTATCGCCGCTTATCTTGATATTAAATTCGCCTATTTTTTTGTTAAAAAAATTAAGGGAAGCTGCAATCTCATCCGATTTGAATTCAACGTTATAATCAAGCGCATTAAAGCTAACGGCGCATCCTTCGTCCATTCTGAGATCCGTCACGATAACATTATGCCGCCCGGACCTCTCAGAAGAAGAGATTATCCTTATCGAATCGTAGAAAGAATCTGAATATTGCAATGCCTCGCGCAACAAAAACAATATGGGGGTACCTCTTGAAAAATCTTCCGCTTTACCGCTATTGTCTTCAATCGTTACCCCTTTGTCATTTACGCCCGATAAAACCCCTATTATTCCGGGACAGCCAAAAGCGACAAAGGCATTCCCGGATTCCGGTTTATAAAAGACCGTCAGGCGGCGCTCGCTAAACATCTCGTTTAATTTCAGGCTGATTCCGGGATCCACTAACGGCGCTAAGTCAACCAGCGTATGCGTAAGCAAAATATCTTCGTAGCTTAAACCGCAGCCTTTGGAAAGCCCCTTGAGTTCCTGACGATACTCTTCCGGTATATATCTATCCAGCGCCAAAGCCTTTGAACGAAAATATCGCGTTAAAGAAAAAAACGGAAGGCGGCTGCCGCGGCGTTTCTCTTCCTCAAGTTTAAACAGCTTGAGTATCTCGGAAAAGAAATCCTTTATCTCGCCTTTAAGCAAGGCTCCGCGCTGGTAACCCATCTCGTAAGACGTTCCAGAAAGCCTTAAAACAGTCGCCTCCGCCCGTTTCTCTACCGAAGCTTTGCTTATAATCCTTTCCTGTTCCTTATCGGAAAGGTTGAAGTTCTGAAGATCCTCCGCAAATCCGTAACGCGCCGGAATAGCGGACAAGGCCAAAACCAGGATAACCGCTAAACTACAAGCGGTTTCATAAGCTGTTATGGCAAATTTGTCATTACCCGACTTGTTCGGGTAATCCAGACTTGCGTGACTGGATTCCCCGCTTAAAGCGGGGAATGACGTCTTGCAGCTTGAAGCAATGGAGCTTATGAAACTATTTATAATAAATCCCGTTAGAGAACTTCGTCTTTTTACTCCATTAGATAGTAAACATCTAACGGGATGAATTTTCTCTAACGGGATAAATATAACCCTTCTGAACCCCGCCATATTTTTGTTATTCGACATCATTGCCGTCCAGATTAGTCATTGCAGTGTCATTCCTGCAATCTTTTAGGATTAAATTTCATATTGTCGTTGTCCGGCTTGCAGACTGGGACACAATGTAGTTGCTCGATTTATCGAGCACAGCATATCGGCCCAATATCATGCCTGAGGCAGACCCGCCTCCGGCGGGAATTGGGCAACTACAATATGTTGATCTTCTCTTCTGTCAAGAAAAAGGGTTATGTCCCAGTCTCCAAGTCGGGGAATGACATCTGCTAATTTTAATATTTATGAAATTGCCTCCTTAATAAAAACTCACTTGCGGCCGACGGAAGCCGGATCTTGAGAGGAAGGGTTGATAGCCGAATATTCCAAATAAGCGGCATATGAACGCGCCCTTGCTATCCTGTCAGAATAAAGGGGATGACTCCTTAAATACACAAGCGCCTTATCGAAAGGGTTTTGTTTATTCTCGAGTTGCAGCTTCTCAAGAAACGTAACCATCCCATCCGACCTAAATCCCGCGTAATAGGAATACTTGACTCCCAGCTTGTCGGCCTCGAACTCGTCGTCTCTGGAATACCCCAGCATCGCCAGATTCAGGGCAATTGCCGCCGATTGCTTTATCTCATCCGAAGTCTTAACTTTAGAAAATACAAGACCCGAAACCAAAGACGCTGTCATATTCGCCTGAATGCTTTGAACCGCGTGCCTGGCGGCTATATGCCCTACCTCATGGGCAATAACCGCGGCTAATTCATCGTCATCGGCCTTATCCAGCAAACCCGTGTTAACATAAACATAACCTCCGGGGGTGGAAAGGGCGTTCACTTCATTATCCTGAATCACTTTGAAATAATACCGCAAATCCTTCCTGTCACTGACAACCGCTATCTTCCCGCCTATCCTCTGAACTCTGCGGTTTTGAGCATCGTCATCCGATAATTTATACTTAGATTCGACCTCCTTGGCAACCTGATTTCCTATCGAGATCTCTTCTTCGGTACCAATCATTACATATTCTTTTTTCCCTGTGGCAGGATTATAAACCGTCGCGCAACCCGACAAAAAAAATACCGCGATCAATACGCTTAATAAAATTATCTTCTTGTTAAGATCTCTCATTTCGCCGTCTGCATATATCCCGCCAAGGGGTTAACCGGCTCATCATCTATCCTAATCTCAAAATGAAGGTGGGAAACCATCGAGGGATTCCATGCGTTTCCGGTTTTGCCAACCTCCCCTATTATATCTGCTCTCCTAACCTTCTGATTGCTCATAACAAATACCTTGGACAAATGGCCGTAAATTGTCGTCGAGTTATCGGGATGTTTAATCACTATGTATCTTCCCATTCCGGCGCTTTTTTTCGGAAAAGCGCGGCCGGACTTGGCCGCCCTGACAGGTGTGCCTATAGGCCCTTCTATGTCTACCCCAAGATGAAGCCTGCCGCCATTGCGCTTAGCCCCGAATTCTCCAGTTCCAAAACTGTCGCTACGTATCTTGATTCCGCCGTTTAGGTCAAGCGGACATAAAAATTTCGGCTCCGCTATATGAAAAATAAAAATTGAGGCCGGCCTATAAAGAAACGCCGCAAGCCCTGTAAAGACTACGATTAAAACTACCTGTTTAATGCGTTTCATGTCTTATATTCTCTCCGATATTGCTTGCGTACAAATTAATTTCTACCTAACGACGAAAATTTGGTTTTGAGATTCGATTTTACATTGTCATTGCCCGACTTGATCGGGCAATCCAGACACGAGATAACATCTTACAGCGTGACTGGATTCCCCGCCTTCGCGGGGAATGACAAATGCTAATTTGGACATATCCTCTCTGATATCCAATTCAAAACGCGCTTTATTATCTCAACCTTATTTGTCTCTCTAAGAAGTTCATGGTAAAGCCCTTCGTAAAGCGCCATCTGCTTATCTTTAACGGCTATTTTTTCGTAAAACTCCTTTATGGCGTCAACATCCACTACTTTGTCTTCGGTTCCCTGTAATAATAGAATCGGGATTTTGATGTCTCGGGCGTTCTCTAAAGCATACCCGGCGGATTTTGTCATCTCAGAGAATAACCTTAAAGAAATAATCTGCTGCGAAAATTTGTCTGTTTTGGTTTCGGCTATGGCCGCCGTGTCATGCGTAAGGGACTCAAAAGAAATTCCATTCAAGACAGTAAGCGAGGGGAATAAATAAGAAAACGCGCCGGCCCAAAAAACCTTTAACTTGCTGGGCGGCTCTTTAAGACGCAATACCGGGGCGGAAACCACCACGCCCTTTATCTCATCAGAATGCTTCAGCGCGAAAATAATGGCGGCTAAACCGCCCATGCTAAGTCCGAACAAATACGCGTCTTCGCGCAGAGTCTCGGCTTTAGCGATATTTACAACCTGCCTTAAATCTTCCACGAGGTCGTCGAATCTCGCGGCATGGCATCTATTTCCTTGCGAACGTCCATGCCCGCGCTGATCGTATATAAAAAACGCTATCGCCCGGTTATAAAACCACTCCGCGACAAAGTCATACTTGAGAGAATGTTCGCCCAAACCGTGAACAAATATTACCGAAGCCCTTGGATTGGATGGAATAAAAGCCCTGTAAATAAGATTCTGGGCATCCTTGTTCTTGAAGGATCCCTCAAACTTCATTCCGCTATATATGCCTTTGGGACTCATACATACCGTCAAAGATCTCCTTATATTTTTCGCAAACCACTTTTCGCTTGACTTTCAAAGTTGGCGTAATCTCGCCGTTATCTATAGTAAAATTTCTGTTAAAGAGCGTGAATTTCTTTATCTTCTCGTAATTGGCCATGTCCTTCTGCCTCTCATCCATCCTCTTTTGGAAGAATTCGTAAACTCTCGGATGGCTGGCCAATTCTCGATCGTTTAAATATGGAATGCCGTATCGAATCGCCAGCCCCTTTAAAGCGTCGAAATTTGGAACCACTAAAGCCGTCAAATAAGGACGTCTGTCTCCATAAAGCACAACCTCCTGCACATAAGAATCCGATTTTATCAGGTTCTCGATGTTCTGCGGCGCTATATTCTTACCGCTGGAAGTAATTATTATATCTTTCTTCCTGTCGGTTATATGAAGATAGCCCTCTTCGTCTATAAACCCTATATCGCCGGTATGGAGCCACCCTTCGTTATCTATGGCTTCTCTTGTGGCCGTCTCGTTCTTATAATAACCTTGCATAACATTACGGCCGCTTACTAAAATTTCGCCGTCTGCGGCAATGCGCATTTCCACGTCTTTTATCGGCTTACCTACGGAGCCAAACTTAAAAGCCTTAACGGTATTGCAGGTTACCACAGGAGAGGTCTCGGTCAAGCCATAGCCTTCCAAGATTAAAATGCCTATTGAATAGAAAAACTCCGCTAATTCCTTTGATAACGGCGCGCCGCCGGAAATAAAGAACTTGATGCGGCCGCCTATAGCTTTCTTAAGCTCCGAAAAAACAAAAGTTTTGGCTATATAATATGCCATAAAAGAAAATGGCCCCGGCTCTACTTTATTCAATTTCTTATCAAGGTATTTTTTGCCAACGCTTAAAGCCCAGCCGCATATGCCGCGTTTCAAGGCGGGACTCTGGGCTATGGCGCTCACTATGCTAAAATGCATCTTCTCGTAAAATCTCGGGGCGGAACAAACATACGTCGGCCTTACCTCTCTAAGATTTCGCGAGACCGCCTCAAGATTCTCGGCATAGGCGATTGCCCCTCCTATAAAAATAGTGAAGTAATAGCTCGCCATACGCTCGAAGACATGGCTTAGCGGCAGGAAAGAAAGGCTCACATCATTCTCACCCAACGGCAGAAGCTCCTGCGAAGAATGGCAATTTGCAAGAAAATTATCATGCGTAAGACAGACGCCTTTGGATAAACCCGTGGTTCCGGAAGTGTAAATTATTGAAGCGAG
Organism: Candidatus Omnitrophota bacterium; assembly: GCA_043798215.1. GTDB lineage: Bacteria > Omnitrophota > Gorgyraeia > Pluralincolimonadales > Pluralincolimonadaceae > JAZDOX01. Next base: position 11,409 of record JAZDOX010000007.1, read on the forward strand.
CGTCTCTTTTTTGACCGACTGCAGCCTTGATTCGAATTCCACGCGGAATCTTGCGGCGTTCTCTCTACCAGTCTTTATAACATCATCAAAAGATAAAATATCTTCGCCTTCCGCGCCGGCGAAATGTTCCATTACAATTATCTTCTTTACGGCCGGAATCCCGGACCTTACGGAAAGCGCCTTATTGAGCTGCTCTTGATTTGAAACAATAACCAAATTCGAATCCGAATTATTAAGTATGTAGCCAATTTGATTTGCCACGTCCGTCGAATAAAGCGGGACATCGGCGCAGCCGATGGAAAGAATCGCGAGATCCGAATACGCCCATTCAGGACGATTCTCGGAAAGCAAACCTATTTTATCTCCGGGTTTTACCCCCAAAGATAAAAGTCCATAAGCGAAATCTTTTACTTTATTCTCGAATTCCGACCAGCTTACGTCGCGGTATATTCCATCGCGCTTTACCTTAAGAGCGCATCTGCTGCCGTATTTATTAGCCCTCGAAAAGAACATCAAGGGTATGGTATCTTCTCTCATCAATAATATAAGACCTCGTTAAAACATAACTTTCCGGGCGCGGTTTAAACCTATCAAAAGCTTGATCAGATTAACCCTGGTTATGGCTTTCTTTATTAATAAATTTCTTGATCTACGCTTCGGCGTTTCAGAGACCGTGAAGAAATCCTTGGCAAGTTCAATCAAAAGATCCGGATATTTATTAAAGAACTCCGGATGCTTAACCGCGAAATCCGAGATGCCCCTATAACGTTTCAAATCTTTTAGAACAAATGAATCTTCCAGGCGCGCGCGATATTTCGAGAGCTCTTTCTCCGAAAAATCATTATTCTTTCTGGCCTCCAATATCACTTCCGCGGCAATCAAACCCGAAGCCATCGCAAGATTCGAGCCTTCGTGATAAAGAGGGTTCATATTGACGAAACCGGCCGCGTCGCCGGCGATAATAAGGCCGTCCATCGCAAGTTTGGGAAGATGGTTATATCCAAACTCCGGTATCATATGCGCGGAATATTCCAGCAGCTTGCCGCCTTTTATAAGCCGGCGCACAGACGGGTGTTGTTTAAAATTATCTATGAGGTCATTCGGCGTAGTCTTGCCGTATTTAAGGTCCCTCGTGGAAACTCCGATACCGATGGAAAGGGTATCTTTATTAGTGTAAATAAACGCCGATCCAACAAAACCCTTCACGGAACCTCCAAAGTACTCGAGGGAAACGCCTTCATCGCCTTCGAGATTAAACCTTTCTTCGATAACATCTCTCGGAAGTTCGTGAACTTCCTTACAGCAGGTAACCATATGTTCGGGTATGTAAGTTTGCCTTAACCCTAAATCCTTGGCCAAAAGCGACGTTATCCCCTCAGCAACCACAACCATATCCGCGAATAGATCTCCGTCCTCAAGTCGTGTCTTAACCCCGACGGCTTTGCCGTTTTTCACTATAATTTTATCCACAACCGCTTCATTTAATATCATCGCGCCGGCCTCTTCGGCTTTCTTAGCGTACCAGGCGTCGAATTTCGAGCGAAGAATAGAAAACGTATTGTTAAAAGGCGGTTTATTGAAATCCTCGAACCGCATCCCAAGCTGTAACTCGGAATCAGCCGATAAGATAGAAAAGACTTTTCTTGATATCCTTCTTTCCACCGGCGCTTCTTCCCAAAAATTAGGGATAACCTTATTCAAAATGGTGGAATAAAGTATCCCGCCCATAACATTTTTTGAACCGGGAATTTCTCCGCGCTCAAGGACAACCACGCTTAACCCCGCCTTTGCGAGGGTATATGCGCATGTAATGCCGGCAGGCCCGGCGCCCACCACTATACAATCAAATTTTTCATTCTCTGCCATAACAACTCCTTAATGAGTCCGCCTTAGGCGGACGAATTAATCCCGAAGCGCGCGAAGAGAATTTCGTAAGAAATTTTCGAGCGGTTGCGCAAGGGATATATTATAGTATCATTTCCTTATATTTAAAATTTAACCCAGATTTTTATTCGCCTGTTGGCAAGCAGGCATCAGCAAAATCTGGGTTAATTATATACTTATAAATAAAAACTGTCAATTACATCGTCGGATAGGTCATAATTATGGAAAATTTATCCTCTTTGGTCTAAACCGCTGCTAAAAAACTTAAAGGATAAATTTACGGCGGGGTCCTGACGCAGCGTCCGCCGGAAGCAGCAAAAATGGCCATTTATTCCATTTGCTGCTGTTGCGCTACTCGCTGTCGCAAACATGCCTATTCTTCTATCAAAGCCTTTATCTGCGGCAGCATACGCTCCGCCTCTTCTTCCCCCTTCTTTATCAATTCCTCTACCTTGTATAGCTCAAACCATGTCGTCGTGGGAATTACCGGATGCAGGACGCAATCCGCATCGCGCGATGAGATCTCCGCGAGAACATATTGCAAAGAAAGAGACGTGTTCATCAATACATCAAATATATTGGGGGTAAAAGTGCGGCGTATATACGCCTTTATATTAAACAGGGTTCTCGCCAAAAAAGACCACTGGGATAACTCACTCTCTTCCTTCCGCCTCTTCTCATCCAAACCCCTAAAGGTCTCGAGCGCTTCCTCCGGGCTGGGAAAACAATTTACCGCTATTATCTTCTTCGCGCCCATCCTGGACAAGACATCAACCGGAACAGGGTCTTGAGTTCCGCCGTCTATCAAAAAATCCTCGTCTTTTCTGCGAGGTTTTATCAAAGCCGGTATTGAGCACGACGCCCGCAAGGCGTCAGCCAAAATCCCCTCGTCAATGACAACCGTCTGCCGCGAACGCAACGTCGAGGCGATTATCTTGATGGGAATACGCGTATCAAGAAAAGTTCTGTTTCCTAATACCGACTTAAAAAACTTGACGAGGCGGTTTCCATTGAGAAAACCCTGAAGCGGAAAGATCGAAAAATCGGCCAAACTCAACAACTCCCTTTTCTTCTTGAATCCCAAAGCTATCTTCTCTATTTCAGCAGCGCTCAAACCAGAAGCCCAAAAAGCTCCAACAACAGCTCCAATGGAAGTTCCCGCTATAAAATCCACCGGTATCTTTTCGCGCTCAAACACTTTGATAACGCCTATGTGGGCAAGGCCAAGCGCCGCGCCCGAACCAAGCGCTAAGCCCACCAGAACTTTACCGGTTTCCCTCGCCAGACGCCTTACAACCATTGAATAAGGGTTATCCGGCACAGCCGAAACAGGAGGCAAACCAGCCGACATCGCTCCCGCCAAAATGCCCATGTCCGGCAAAACCGCGTAATTATTGCGCGCGTGCGACAATAAAAGATCTTCCATTGTCTTCTCTTCTGAAAAAAACTCATTTATTAATATCTTAAACCGGCCTTCGGGATTCTTCATATGCCCGCTCAATTCCTTTTTTAGCGTTTCAACCGCTTTTAAATCATCTTTTCCGCGACTTACTACCAAATGAATCGAATCCGATTGAGTAAGCAAATCGCGCGCTATCTTATTTTCTTCCATGGATAAATCAAGAACGATATAATGAAACTCTGAGGCCAGATAACTTAAAAGAGAAAGCGCCGGCGCGGTTTCATATGGCTGCGCGGGGTCATAAGCGAGATTCAAAAGATATATTCCGCAGGTTTTATCTCTTAGCATAAGGAGTTTTATGGCGTCGTGATCAAGGTTGATGGAGTTTAAATCCACTCTCGGCGGCTTATTTTCCATACGCAGAGCAGAAGCGCATTCGCAACCGCTCCGGCTCATATCCAAGAGTATGACCTTCTTGCGCGTCTCTTTGGCAAGGGACGCGGCAAAATTAACCGCATACATAGTGCGCCCGCTTTTTTTCTTCAAACCAAATATTGAAATTATAGTCGACTCGAATATAGTCCTCGAATTCAGATTATTGCTCTTCAAGCGGCGGGATAATGACCTGCTTACATTAATGGCAAGCTGAGGAATGGCTTTTAGAAGTTCGGCAAAATTACTTTTATCTACTCTCAATATCAACGCGTCGTTTATAATGCGCACCGTCGCTGAATGAGGCTCGTCGGTAAGCAACGACATTATGCCTACGTAATCCCCCCTGTGCAACATGGTGAGATCTTTTTCGTCTTCGGACTTCGTTCTCACGAAAACCTGCGCCCTGCCGGTTATCATACAATAAAAAGAATCGGCAGGGTCGCCTTGGCAGTATAAAATATGGTCTCTTTTATATTCGGCCACATATGATTTCGCTTCTATGAGCCTATGAGAGGAGGGCGACAAGTCGGAAAAAAGGGGTATCTTCTTTATTATTGCCGTCTTATCTAAATTACCGGGTAAAGAATTCATCTATCTTAGCCCATTATAAAATTATCAAAATGCCGCGTAGACTATACAAGTTATATTATATACGGTTACGGATATACTGGCAAGCAGTTAAACATTAAATAAAAAGCCGGCGGTTTTCAAACTTTATTCATTTCCACTTACCTCGCCACTGCCGCTTGTTTCTTAATTCAAACCGCCGGCAATCCATAAAATTCCGACCGATTACGGGAGGCAACCTACGCCTTTGACCTTTTCTCCGGCTTCGGTAACCCGGCGCCTTGCCGCGTCATCCAGCCTCTTATACCAGCAGGCGGAAATGACATCGGTTTAGGTCCGTGGTTTTGTGTCCCGCCTTTTCAGAGCCGATTGATTCGGCTTCGACCTCATCTTGACTCCACAAGGCCGAGCGGCACATCCCTCCTCGGTCAACTAGATTATGCCATACTTTTGTTAAAATTCAAGGGCTGCGCGTTTTTTTACATATACCCCAACATCCTAAGAGCGTTCGGGTCTTTGCGCCAATTCTCGTAAACTTTTACCCAAAGATCAAGATAAGCCCGCTTACCCAAAAATTCTTCTATATCCTTCCTCGCGGATTCCCCTATGCTTTTAAGCATCTGGCCTTTATGTCCAACGAGTATCTTCTTTTGAGAATGTCTCTCTATAAATATCGTAGCCCTTATATAAAACAATTTCTTGCCCGGACGTTTCTTAAACTCATCCACTAAAACCGCGACGGAATGAGGAACCTCCTCACGGGTAAACTCAAGGGCTTTCTCGCGAACAATCTCGCCTGCCATAAAACGCTCGGTCTTATCCGTCAACTGGTCATCGGAAAAATACTTGGGGCCGCGCGGCAAATTCTCTATTATCTTATCCAGAAGAATGCCCATATTATCGCCTTTTGTCGCCGAAGTCGGAATTATCTCGTTAAAATCGCGCACCCTGGAAGCTTCTTCTATTAACGGCAAAGCCAGCGACTTGCTTACAAGATCAACCTTATTCAAAAGCAGTATGACGGGCTTCTTGATTTCCTTGATCAAATCAAATATAAGCCTGTCTTCTTTGGTTATGCCTCTCGTCAAATCGATAATAAAGACGATAACGTCCGATTCCAGAAATGAATCTTTCGCTAATCGCGTAATGCGCTTGCCCAGCAGATTTATCGGTTTATGGATGCCGGGGGTATCCACAAAAATAACCTGCGCATCGTCCCGGGTAAGAACTCCCTGGATTTTATCGCGCGTCGTCTCAGGTTTATCGGTTACTATCGCGATCTTCTCGCCGACAAGATAGTTCAAGACGGTTGACTTTCCGACATTCGGCCTGCCGATTATCGCGACAAAACCCGATTTAAAATCATTATTCTCTGTCATATATGGTTATCTCTTCTGTTTTTGTTGAAAAACGATTTAACGATCAATAAAGCTTGCCGGCTTTCAAATCGTTAAGCCAGCGCCTCTCCAATTCTTTAAGGTTAATGTTCAATTTATTCTTTATTACCAACTCGAAAGACTGCCCCTCTCCAACAAGCTCCAAAATCTCTCTTACCTTATATTTGTTATACCGTTTCATAAGATAATTCGCAAGGCTATAGGATTCCTGGCAGGCAAGATAATATTGAGTCTCATCACCCATCTTTGCCAAGGCCTGGTCCAAACCCTCTAAGAGTATTAGCTGATTTTTCTCAACAGCCAATCTTAATAAAAAAATATCTTTTGCCGAATACCTAAAACCCTCGTAATAGGCCAAACCTTCGTTTAGCCATACAGGGGCCTTGTCTTTCGCAATATCATGAACGATAAGATGCGTATACTCATGCCATATCAACCCGCGTATCTCATCTGGAGACAAATCGGCATCTATTAAGGGCAGCCGTATTTTACCGTCATATATCCCCTGAACTTCCTTGTCCCAGCCGCCAATATACTCAAAATCCTCCCTGTCGGATATCAAGACCACGATTTTATGCCTGGGGCGGAAATCGAAGTCCTGCCCCAGTAATCTGTAGGCCTCCTGCAGATAATAACGCACATTATAGCTTAACCTCGCGCCTTCTTTCGAATACCTGATATCGAAGAGATCCATTCCTGTCAGGCGATACCGATCTTCCACTTTGGCTTCTTTATCAAGCTTGGCGAGCTTTTCCCTGATTATTCCCGCATACTTATAATCAGGCGAAACTTTTAAGATTCTCTCCCATAATTTTTTCGCCTCATTCAATTTCTGCGAAAAATACTTTATCTCGCCCATAAGATAGATGGCGTTTACATTATCAGGGTCATTCTCCAAAGCGCCATCGAGATATCTTTCGGCGGAAACAAGATCGCGTTTCGTGTACTCGACTTCGGCCTTCAGATAATACGCCGCGGAAAGGTTCTTCTTTATTACGCCGTCCTTAGAATTAAACTTGCGCGCCTGTTCAAGATAAGAGACGGCCGCGTCTGTGGCTCCATCGTTTAACGCCTTAACACCCAACTCATTATACATCGTCGCCGCCAAGGGATCGTCTTTCGCCGCGCATCGCGCGCTTATCAAAAATACCGCTATCAAAATAAGGAATTTGAGTGCAGGCGATTTCATGTTATAATCAGTATACATTATAAAAAAACTTATGTCTACAATGAGCGGAAAAACTTTTGAAAAACTCCTTAAGCTGATGGAGAAGCTACGTTCCAAAAACGGCTGCCCTTGGGACAAGGCGCAGACGCATTCTTCTTTGAAGAAACACCTGATAGAGGAAGCTTACGAGGTATATGACGCCATAGATTCAAAAGACCCCGAGTGTTTGAAAGACGAACTGGGCGATTTTCTTTTTCAGGTGATATTCCACGCGCAAATAGCCAAAGAGCGCGGCGCCTTCGATATCGAAGATATCATAAACACATCTCTTGAAAAGATGCTAAGGCGACATCCTCATGTCTTCGGAAGACACAAAGCCAAAAATGCCGAGGATGCCTATATCCGCTGGCAGGAAAAGAAATCGCAGGAAAAAGCCCCTAAGGGGGAAAGAACTATCCTTACCGGAATCCCAAAAACCCTGCCCGCCCTCCTGAAAGCGCAGAAAGTATCGAAACGCGCCGCCGCCGAAGGTTTTGAGTGGCCGGACGTGAAATTCGTTGTCGAGAAAGTGCATGAAGAACTGGAAGAAGTAAAGGAAGAACTAAGAAGCGGCAACAAAAAACGTCTCGCCGAGGAGATCGGAGACCTTCTCTTCGTTATAACCATCCTCGCGCGCTTTGGCGGAGTAGATGCCGAAGACGCCCTGCATAATGCCGTTAAAAAATTCACCCGGCGGTTTGGAAAAATCGAGGATTCGCTCAAGGCCAAAAACAAAAAGATTAAAGATTGCGGGTTCGAGGAGCTTTACAAACTGTGGAGATTACACAGGTAGGGATTTATACTACTCCACATTAATAGATTAAGGGTTTTAAGTCAGCAAAGCTTGAGTGGACATGTAACTCCGAGATGCTCCATTAAGATTTATCCCGTTAGAGAACTCTGTTTTCTAACGGGATTTATTTTACTCCTAACAAATTTTTGACGCAATGAATGTCCGGGGACAAATTTGAGCTGGGTTTTAAAACGCCTCCGGCTACTACTAACTATCATGGGTTCAGGGCTTTCATAACTGTTTTTGGATTAGCTTCCGCCACCTTAAGCAATGCCAAGGCAGGACCTTCAGGCTTTCTTCTGCCCTGCTCCCAATTCTGTAAAGTATCTACGCTAACTCCGATCATATGCGCAAATGTAACCTGAGACGCGTGAAGTTTCATTCGTATTTTTTTTACAGTTATAGGATGAAACTTAAAAACTCTGGTAGTTTTTAGTTTGCCGGAATGTATTTTTTTAGCTTGATCGATGCTCGTTAATAAATCTTTAAAATCTTTGTTGTTCACAATATCCTCTCCTTTACGCACTCATTCAACATTTTTATTTGTTTTCTTGTTAGGTCCTCTTGCTCTGACTTCTTGTAAGGAAGCAACATATATATCTTTTCACCTCGCGCATACCAATAATATATAACCCGTAATCCGCCCCTTTTCCCTCTGCCGGAAATAACCCACCGCAATTTCCTTAAACCCCTGCCTCCAGGGATAACTGCTCCTGCTTCAGGGTTAATCACCAGCGCCCATTGTAACTTGCCATATTCATCATCAGAAAGAACGTCTTTTATTTTCCTGGTAAAAACAGGAGTCTCGATTATCTCCACGCAGCTCTCCTTACGTTTAAGTATACGTCAATGACGTATACTTGTCAAGTCTATATTAAAACCCTTAACTAAAGGAGGACATTACACAAATAATCCCCTCCCTTAGCTAATGGGACTGTTGCGAAATACCATTTGTGTGTCTTTGCGAGGAACGAAGTGACGAAGCAATCTTTTCTTGTCGTCGGAGAAATAGATTGCCACGCTCCCTTCCTCTTTCGCCAAGGCTTCAGAGGACAAGTCTGGTCGCTCGCAATGACACTTTTGTTGCATTTCGCAACAGTCCCCTAATAGACGCTAAAAGAGGGGAAAAACTTTCAAGAAAATTCCTAACAAATTTTTGACGCAATGCAGGTTCGGGGACAGATTCGAGCTGGGTTTTAAAAACGCCCCCGGCTATACTTTTCAACGGTAGCCATATCAGTGGTATAGTTATGAAAAAAATCTGGGTCTTTTGTAATTAGTTCCTGAACTTTAGGATTACTGGTAAGAATACTCGTATTATTCGCTATATCTAAGCGTGACGCCATCTTCCCTTCTTTATTACATAGCTCTAAATCATAAAGTGGGTCAACAATAACCCATCTTTTGCCATCCAACGCTTCAGCAATAGTGTGCGGTGAGGTTATTTTCCCATTTCTCTCCACCCATAAAAATATTTTTCTGGTAGCTACGCCTTGCTTCTGGGCAAGATGCATAAACACATCTACTTGCTGGTCGCAAAATCCCCCATATCCCGAATTAAGCCTTTCCATTGTATTGAGTGGGTAAATGTCTTCTGGCATAATTTCTTTCCCATCTGGTTTGATGGGTGGTTCTGGAAACTTCATTTTTTGATGGACAAAATGTCTTAATGCTCGCACCTTATCTTCCGTTATGACACAGCCTTTGACTGCTTCATCGGATATTTTTTTTACTTCTCGCTCATAATTACTTTCGTAAGCACATCCGCATACTGTTCCTGTGAAAATAAAAAGAAACAGCGCCATTTTCATCGAATTTATTCTATCCAAATAAAAAAGATTTGTGAATTTACTGGTAAGATGTAACATGCCCACTACATTCTCCTCTAATAACTAAAATTCAACCCCCAATTTTTCTCTAACTCGCTATCATTATCTATACTAGAGATTTTACAGGTATTATAAGACATCACCTTCGGCAGCCCAACTCTCAAATCTTTTTTTCGTAAAACGGGGATCGGAAATCCTGTCGCCTTTTTTCCAAATCCCGCAGTTAATAAGAACCTCCTCAAAAGAAAAAGCCCTATCTCTCAAATCTAAAAAAGATAGGGCTTTAATCGCCGCTTTATCTATGACGCAAATCTTTAGTTCATCAGCAGAATGACTTGAGATAATCGTGACCGACTCTAATTCTCCCGCGTCTAAATCAATTTTGTCGCGGGGAATTCTTTGCAATAAAATCTGTATTTCTTGCAAGGAGGCGCTCTCTTCCTTGACCTTGCCGCTATTGATATCGCCGGATAAATCGATTGGGGTTTTCTTACCGCTATCGTCCAAATAATGCGTTACTTCCTTTAACACGGTAGAGGCGATGTGAATTTTGTATCTGCCTGTTATTCCTTTCCAATATCCTAATTTATGCAACTCGATAACGACATCGGCATCAAGCAATAGTAAGCGACCCATCATAAGACCCTTTTTCATCGTAGCCGTATTCGGAAAGCTTACCGCCTACCTGCGCCCGATCAACATTAAGATATTCTGCAAGTTTACCTTTTGAAATTTTGCCTTGTTGATACGCTTTAAAGGCTAAGTTTATATACCGCTCTGAGATGCATGGCGCCTCTTTACGATCATCTATGCGGGCATATTTATCGAGATCTCGAACACCAGGATGTTCCAAACAATCCTGGGCGCCTTTCTGATTGATCTGGTTTAAGGTAACCATTCTCCAGACCAACGCATCTATAGACACCCCAAACTCTCGGGCTACGCCAATTAAATCAATATCGCTAATTTCGTTATCTACGGTCCGCTTCTCCATCTCGCTCTTCATCTCTTCCGCAGGTAGCAGCAACACAGAAGCAAAATAATTGGCCCATTTCTCAATAAGCGAGGACATATCTGAAGATTCGTGAACCTTGTCATGCGGAAAAATATTCCAAGTCAAAAGGTGAAACAATTCGTGCCCTAAATCATATGTCCTGCGCCAGGCCGGCTCTGAAGAATTTATCAGGATAGAAGCGCCAAAATCACCCATACTGCACGCGGACGAACCTGCGCCTTGTAAATTAAGATAAAGAATCTTGACATTATACTTTTGTTCCAGCACTTTCTCCAGGCAACAAGCGGGACGCGTGCCTAATTGCATTAAATTGTAGCAGTTGTTTGCTAGTTCAGCCGCGCGCTGATAATTAAAATCGCTATAAGCAAGGTCAAAACTTGGCAAACCGCACTTATGGTCAATGCCAAATTTTTTCTCCAATTCAAAATAATTGGCGCAATACTTCAAAAACTCCTGCTCTCTTGAAACCTTTAGTTTGGTATCAAGAGTGGCATTGCGCCATAGAATTATATGATGAGATGCCACTTGCGCGGTTTCCAGAGATAAAAAATAATTGATATCCTTAAAATATATTTTGGATAAAGCTGCTAACTCATACGCCTTGACCTGCCTTGAGCCGCTTTCAATATCTGAAAGAGTCTGGTAATTATTAAAACCTATCTTCTTGGCAACTTCCTCTAATGTCATCTTAAGCTCTTCTCTTACATCCTTTAATCGTTGTCCCAGTATCGAGTTAAAGTCATCTCTCATTGTCTTTCCCCTCCTTTAGCCAAATGAAGTTTACCACAAAATCTTATATATTGCAACAAAAATATAAGATTTTCTTATACTAATTTTGGCTCAGATAGGGTTGCTACTAAATAAAGATTATAATATTACGCGGCAGGTTCGGGGACAGATTTGAGCTGGATTTTAAAAACGTCCCTGGCTATAACCTCTCACTTCTTCAAGCGAGCTATTTCCTTTTCGATTGCCTCAAGCACTTCTATATTTTTTATCTCATCATCTATGCTAAAAACAACAAAAACTTTACCGCCGTATTTAGCCTCAAAATCGCGAAAACTTGCTTTCATTCTCTCGGTCGCTGAATAATTACCAAAATTCGCCTTTGCAGTCACAGGCTTAATTTGAATACCAAATGCCTTAGCGCCTACACATCCTAAATAGTCTACATCGCCCGCATGGTCAAGTTCGGGGTCAGATTCCTCAAACTTAACCTCCGGAAACTTCTTGGCAATATTATCTGTAACGACCGATTTCTCACGAATAAAACCATCGTGCGTCCTTTGGATCGTTAGATTAGAAATATAGTCGACGCAATCTTGAAGGGTTAAATTCCTAAAAGCTTCTTGCCATTCAGGAATAACAATTTCTGTAATTTTAACGTGCAGCCTCTCTCCAAGCTCCTGCAAGATTTCTTTCGTAATCTTTACCGGAGTTTTTCCATCCGTATACGCCTTTTCAAAATACCACTTTTCCCATTCCTCGACAGACTTAGGCTGACATTCGCGGATTAATGCCATAACTGCGCCTACTTTATTAGGCCGAGATAGTTGATAAGTCTGACAGGCATAATTAAGAACTTTTTCCTTTTTCCCAAAATCTTTTGAATAGCGATTATTTTTCATTACGGGCATGTCCCAGATTTTGTAACTCCAAAAATTTATCTTTATATTTAAAAACCATCTCAGGGTCAACAGCAACAAGTCTTTCTTTGATTAAATGAGCATTCACAAAAGTTTTATTTTTCAGGTACAAATAACATAAAAGCCTGTTGTCGGAATCATGTTTTATTCGGTCGTATTTTAAGAAAACTTTTTGGCCCTGTATTTTGTTAATCAGATACTCTGTTGCCTTGCCGTTTTTCAAAACATCTTGTTTAATACCCAAAAGTTTCACGGTTAACCCATTACTCATCCTTACAACCTCGGGACTTACCACTTCCTTAACGGTAAAATATTCTTCCCGTTGCCCGCCATTTTGATCAATTTTTGAACCAAATTGCAATTTTTTTGGATCTATTTTTTTATTGAACTTGATCGGATCTTTAAAAATATAGGGCAATTTTTGAATTTCCTCTGTAAAATTAGTGGCTATCTTTTCTTGTCTTGATATCTCAAAAGTATGCTCTCCAGAAAAAAGATTTTGACTGAAGCCGACTCTTTCTTTGATGATCGGTAAAAAATCACCGTTAATCTCGTAGCCAACAGAGTTCCTGTTTAAATTTTTTGCCGCTAACGTTGTTGTTCCGCTTCCTAAAAATGGGTCGAGAACGGTATCGTCCACAAAGGTAAACATCTTTATGAGCCGTTTTGGCAATTCTTGAGGGAACATCGCCAGATGTTTACCCTGCTTTTCACCGGCAAAATTCCAATGTCCAGAAAAATATTGATTCCATTCCTCAGTTGTCATTTTTGACTTTTCTCTTATCTCATGAGTTACCGGAGCCGCGACTCCTTGTTTCTTGAAAATCAAAATAAATTCATAATCGAGCTTCAAAATCCCGTTTCTAGGATACGGGAAAGAACCCATCACGGTAGCGCCGCCTGTTGTATTACAGGTGGTGACTTTTTGCCATATCACGGCGCCCATATAATCAAATCCGATTGTTTCGCAAAATTTTATTATTTCGGTTCGAATTGGAATAACTTTGTAGCGGCCATAATATACAGAACGAGCGAATTGATCGCCTATATTAACACACAGGCGACACCCATCCTCTAAGACACGGTGGCATTCATTCCAAACAAGATTAAGATTATTAATATACTCCTCATAAGTGTGATTAAACCCTATCTGGTCACTACTGCCATAGTCCTTCAATTGCCAATAAGGCGGCGAAGTAACAATTAAATGCACAGAGGCGTCTTTGACCTCCTGCATTTTCCTCGAATCGCCTATAATTATTCTATGTACTGTTTTCATAAACACATCGCCTTTTTACTCATAACAAACCTCGGCTCATTACACCTGCCAGGGTTCGCCTGAGCGTCAACAATGGCGGGTAGTCGTGGACGAAAAGCGAACCCTACAACCCATTGAAATACCGCTACTTATAAGAATTCATCGAAAACGTAGCATGGGTTGGCTCATCGCACTAGATGAACCCATTTTCACCAAACATACAAAATCCATAAAACCGCCGGACTCAGTGCCCTACTACGACTACGTTATTTAGCTATCATTATCGGGGCTGGACAGCTACGATCCTAGGATGTCCTCCAATTACACGTCTAGATCTGTCACTTTGGGACTTGACCCCAATCACGTTTTATCGATTACCTTTTGCTCGATTATGTGTCTTACATAACATTTCACAATTTTTAGCTGAAGTCGCGCCGCCTTTACTCCATGCTGCAACGTGGTCGGCATCCATTTCGCCTAACTTCCAAATCTTACTCTTGTTGGCATCATGCCCAATAGCACAATGCGGACAATTCGACTTACCCTTAGCTTCGGCTTTAGCGGTCTGTGTTGCATAAACAGCCTTCTTGGTTGCTTCATCAAAGACTCTAACCTCGAGCAATTTTGTGTCGATGGAACCACCGAGAATATACTCAAAAATGCCTTTGCGGTTTTTTATATATGGATCCGCGTAAAGCTTTTGTACCTCGGCTGACACTTTCGAGGGGTTATATGCTTTCTTGTGGTGCTCTTCGTACAGTCGGCCCCACTCAAGCCCGCGCATCTCGCTCTCGACATCGGTAAATACGTTAGACACCCAATCAATCACGCTGTTGAAATAGGTTTTTAATTCGGTGATGTTCTTATTATAGCGGTGACGACTCATATAATCGCCGATGTTGCCTTTACTGACCCAATCAAGCGCGCGTTCCAGAAATTCCTGCCGATTAGCGCTACCAGATACATATGCGCTCCATTTTTGGATATTGGCATTCTGGCTATTACTAAACTCCTCCTTACAGAGTGTTACAAATGGCCCTGAATACACGGCGTTAAGTAACTCCTGCTCATTGAGCGGAACCCCGGCAATATTGATTGTCTTGAACCACTCTTTTATCTCGGTTTCTGTGCCCACACATTCATAAATGAGAAGTTTGGTTTCCATTATCCTGGTTTTTTTGTCTTTTGCCATACCGCCAAAATATTGCTCCATACCATTTTCATCTTTAATAGCGAATTTGTCAGATAAAAATCGTCCGAGACTGGTAATGCGTTGTTGTCCGTCTAAAACTTCAAGGTTATTGTCGCTTACTTTATTAAAATATATCAACCCTATTGGATACCCCTTGAGGACTGATTCAATGACAGCCATTTCTTTTTTGCCGCCGTCAGAAGCATAGATATAGTTGCGCTGATACTCAGGTTGAATGGTCAATTTGCCAGACAAGCCAAACAAGCCCTTGCCCTCAAGTTCGTTATAGACAAATCCATCACAGATTTCTTTTATAGTTATGCCAATTTTTAAAATCGTTTTCATATTATTTCTCTACTTTTTTTATTTTAATTAAAATACGAGCATATTGTGGTTTACCATTTATATAAGTACAATCCGTTGCACTTTTTACATTATTCATTAAATGTTCTCGTTCTCCTCGCACATTAGAATTTCCTAATATTTCAAACTGTTCAGGATTATATTTATCAAGAAACGTAACCGGCACACCCATTACACCTTTATAATCACTTGGTATTGCATCGGTAAAAGGCACTTCTATTGCATCGTAATTATCGTATTTATCGTATGACTTTTTACCTTTGATTTCTTTATGTTTACTATACTTTAAATTCTCCGCCATTGTCATAAGTGGCAATGGTTGATGACGGCGTCCATGGTCAAGATTAGTTAGCCATAAACAATTATTAGTAGCGACAATTCTGTTTCCATTTTCATCTATTCGCGCCTCTGATCCGTACAAGTCGTAGGATTCAGGTACAATAAATCCAGAAATCCACCTTCCCATTCCATTACCAAGCCATATTTCATTTTTTTTAATTTTTTGGAATATTTCTTTATAAGTTATGCAATTAATATTACCGATAATCAAAAACTTTTTATTATAATCAAAAAGTTGCTTAATATATTCACGAAACAAACTGAAAGGCGGATTCGTCACGACGATATCGGATTGTTTGAGCAGACTTATGCATTCATCGCTACGAAAATCGCCGTTGCCTTCTAATGGCGTCCATTCGTTATGTTTATTTGCCTTTAATTGCTTGGCGACATCTTTCAAATTGAATTCGCCGTCGCCGTCTATGTCGTGCGCCTCGTT